>CALFNI010000487.1 GCA_937902695.1 uncultured Rhodanobacteraceae bacterium | reverse complement strand
CCACCTGCGACCGCATGCCGTTTCCCGAATCCCCAATCCCAAATCCCGAATCCCGGCTCTAACCATGCGCCCATTCCCGCTCGGCGAAGACATCGACCTCCTGCGCGAGAGCGTGCGCGCGTTCGTCGACAAGGAAATCGCCCCGCGCGCGGACCTCATCGATCGCGACAACGCGTTCCCGTCCGACCTGTGGCGCAAGTTCGGCGAGATGGGCCTGCTCGGCATCACGGTGTCGGGCGACTTCGGCGGCTCGGAGCTCGGCTATCTCGCCCACGTCGTCGCGATGGAGGAGATTTCGCGCGGATCGGGTGCGATCGGCCTTTCGTACGGCGCGCACTCGAACCTCTGCGTGCAGAACATCGCGAACAACGCGACCGACGAGCAGAAAAAGCGCTTCCTGCCCAAGCTCTGCAGCGGCGAGTTCGTCGGCGCGCTCGCGATGAGCGAACCCGGCGCGGGTTCCGACGTCGTCGGCTCGATGACGTGCCGCGCCGAACGGAAAGGCGATGCCTGGGTCGCGAACGGCTCGAAGATGTGGATCACCAACGGCCCCGATGCCGACGTCATCCTCGTCTACCTGCGCACCGCGCACCGTCCGGCCGGCTCGCGCTGCATGACGGCGTTCCTGGTCGAGAAAGGCATGAAGGGCTTCTCGACCGCGCAGAAGCTCGACAAGCTCGGCATGCGCGGCTCGAACACCTCGGAGCTCGTCTTCGACAACTGCGAGATTCCCGACGCGAACCGCGTCGGCGAGGTCAACGAGGGCGTTCGCGTCCTGATGAAGGGCCTCGACACCGAGCGCCTCGTGCTCTCCGGCGGCCCGCTCGGCCTGATGCAGGCCGCGATGGACGTCGCGCTTCCGTACGTGCGCGAGCGCAAGCAGTTCAACGCGCCGATCGGCACGTTCGGCATCATGCAGGCGAAGATCGCCGACATGTACACGATGCTGCAATCCTCGCGCGCGTACGCCTACATGGTCGCGCAGGACTACGACCGCGGCGTCAAATCGCGCATCGATCCGGCATCGTGCCTCCTGCACGCATCGCAAAGCGCCGTGCAGGTCGCGCTCGAAGCGATCCAGGCGCTCGGCGGCAACGGCTACATCAACGAATATCCGACCGGCCGCATCCTGCGCGAGGCACCGTCGCTGCGGCCTCGGCCGCCCGCGCTCGACGATGATCCTCCGCTTCCGCTCGCCGCCGTGCAGCAGGAGGAGCTCTTCAGCGCCGGCCGCGGGCGCGGCAAGCGCAAGGCGGTCGAGCAACTGGAAATCGAGGAGGCGCCGGCCGCTCCGCGGGCGAGCGACGAAGCGCTGCCGCCGATCGACCTGCTCGACCAGCCGCGCAACGTCAACGTCGATGCCGATGCCGTCGAACTCGATCGACTCGGCGAGCTGCTGTTGAGCACGCTCCGAACCTTCAAGGTCGAGGGGACGCTGGCAGGGCGCACGTCGGGGCCGACGGTCAGCCAGTTCGAGGTGGTGCCGGCGGCCGGGGTGAAAGCCGGACGGATCGTGGCG
>CALFNI010000486.1 GCA_937902695.1 uncultured Rhodanobacteraceae bacterium | reverse complement strand
CAGCGTGTGCTCGTCGACGGTGTAGACGTGGAAGAGGTCGTACTGCATGCGCCCCACGACACGGCGGAACGTCGGCAGGAGCGCGGCGAGCACGCCGTGGCGGTTCATCGCAGCCAGCGCGGCGACCGACGGCGCGCCGCGGCGCAACAGCGCGAGGAACGCGGCGAGCACATATTTGTCGTCGGCGAAATCGCGGCCGTGCCGCGCGAGCGCGCGCTGCAGGCGGCGCATCGCATCGGCCGAAAGGCCGCGCAGCTCCGGATGATCGAGCAGCAGCGCGAACGCATCGACCATCGCGCGCGGGCGACGCTCGAACAGCGTCGGCGAGCGCAGCTCCAGACGTGCGCCGACCGCGACGAAATCGCGATCGATCTCACGCGGCGGCCCGGCCGGCGGATCGATGATCTCCATGAAACGCTCGGTGACCTGCGCGCCGAGCCGCTCGACGATCATCGCGGCGCGGTAGTAGCCCTGCATGAACTGCTCGACGGCGAGATTCTTCTCGTGCTCGTCCGTGAAGCCGAGACTCGCGGCAAGCGCGCGCTGGTAGTCGAACAGCAGGCGTTCCTCGGATCGGCCCGCGGCGAGATGCAATGCGTAGCGGTAGCGGCGCAGCGTCGCCTCCGAACGTTCGAGCGCCGCGCGTTCGGTGGGATCGAGCACGCCCTGCGAAACCATCGCGTCGAAATCGGCCGCGCGCGTGACGCGGCGGCCGAGCCAGCGCAGGAGATCGAGCGTGCGCAATCCGCCCGGCCCTTCCTTGAGATTCGGCTCGAGGTTGTAGGCGGTGTCGTTGAAGCGCGCGAAGCGCTCGCCCTGCTCGGCGCGCTTCGCGGCGAGATAGTCGGCCGGCGGCCACAGCGTCTTGTCGTCGACGAGCGCGTCGAGCGCGTCGGCCAGGCGCTCGGAGCCCGCGAGCCGGCGCGCGTCGAGGAGGTTCGTGAACACGGTGACGTCCTTCGACGCCAGCGCGCGGCACTCGCCGAGCTCGCGCACCGCATGGCCCGGCTTGAGTCCGAGATCCCACAGGCACGCGAAGAACGCCTCGAGCACGCGCGCGTGGCGCCCGAGCGCGCCCGGCTCGATCAGCACGAGCAGATCGAGATCCGAGCACGGGAACAGCGCCCCGCGGCCGAAGCCGCCGACCGCGAACAATGCCGCATCGGCCGGCTCGCCGACGCACGCGCGGAAGACGTGCACGACGACGTGCTCGACGGCCTGCGCGCGCACGCGCGTCAGCGCACGCGCATCGGCGCCGTTGCGGAACGCATCGGCGAGCCGGCGTTCGTTGTCGCCGAGCAGCTGCCTGAGCGCGAGGCGCGCTTCGGCCGAGACGCCGCTGCGCGGCATCGCGGGCGGCAGGCGCGGCGCATCGGGAAGGCGCGGAGTGTCGTCTGCGCGCGCCATCGGGGTCGGCTCGGGTATCGGTCGGTCTGGATCAGGCCGCTTGCGGCCAGGGCGTCAGGATCTCGAAGCCGTCGTCGGTAACGGCGATCGTGTGCTCCCACTGCGCCGAGAGCGAATGATCCTTGGTGACGACGGTCCAGCCGTCCGGCAGGAGCCGCGTATGCGGCTTGCCGGCGTTGACCATCGGCTCGACCGTGAACGTCATGCCCTTCGTCAGCCTGATGCCGGTGCCGGGCTGGCCGTAGTGCAGGACCTGAGGATCCTCGTGATAGACCTGCCCGATGCCATGCCCGCAATACTCGCGGACCACGGAATATCCGTTCGATTCGACGTACTTCTGGATCGCGTAGCCGATGTCGCCGAGCGTGGCGCCGGGACGCACCTCGCCGATGCCGCGCATCATCGCCTCGTAGGTCGTGTCGACCAGCCGCTTCGCCAGCACCGGGGGCTCGCCGACGAAGTACATGCGGCTCGTGTCGCCGTGCCAGCCGTCCTTGATGACGGTGACGTCGATGTTGACGATGTCGCCATCCTTCAACATCTTCTGCGCGCTCGGAATTCCGTGGCAGATCACGTGGTTGACCGACGTGCAGAGCGTCTTCGGGAAGCCCTTGTAGCCGACGTTGGCGGGCACCGCCTTCTGCACGTTGACGATGTGCTCGTATGCGATGCGGTCGAGCTCCTCGGTCGTGATGCCGGGCTTGACGTGCTCGCGCATGAGCTCCAGCACCTCGGCGGCGAGGCGGCCGGCGACGCGCATCTTCTCGATTTCGGTGGGACTCTTGACGCTGATGGCCATGGCTTTATTTAGGGGATTCGGGCCCGCGGGACCATGACTTGTCCGGACCCCGGGCGGCGGTTTACAATTCTACGGTTCCGCGGGCCGCATTCGTAACCTGCTGCCAGCGAAGCAAAATGCGGTCCGAACGGGCAATCCGCAAGGCCGCCTACGGCAATTCCGCCGAATCCGCACACGCACCGTCACCGCGTTCGGGGTGCTCCGCAAGGAGTCGCACGCGTCGGGTACGTGGAGGTCAAACCCCGGGCTTCACCGCGCCGATCAAGGAAGGCGCGGCGTGCCCACGTCATTGGAGTCAAGCAAACCATGCCTCAGGTCACGATGCGCCAGATGCTCGAAGCCGGCGTGCA
>CALFNI010000485.1 GCA_937902695.1 uncultured Rhodanobacteraceae bacterium | reverse complement strand
ATCACGGCCTGCACGATCGCGAGGTTGCGGAGCGCCTTGGGGAGCCCGTGCTGATCGCCGAGCACTTCCTGGATCTGCGCCGCGGCGCCGTAGGCTTCGGCCGCCGCATCGAGCTTGCCGACGTGCTCGTAGCCGACGCCCATCGCGTTGCGCGTCTCGGCCTCCGCTGCGGCGTCGCCCGAGCGCACGTTCAGCACGAGCGCGTGCAGGAGGTAATCGTCGACGCCGCGGCCGGCCTGCGCCTGCTGGATCGCCGTGCGTCCGAGCAGGAACCAGGCGCGCGCGTCCTCGCCGTCGGCGGCGACGGCGCGCTGGAGCGTCGCCATCGCCTCCTCGCCGTTTCCGGCGTCGGCGAGCGTATCGGCATAGCGCAGCGCGAGCGCGGGATCGTGCGGGAACGCCTTCACCGCCGCGGCGAGCGCCGCGACCGCTTTGTCCGGATCGCCGCCGTCGGACGATGCGCGCGCGTAAAGCTCGCGTGCGGTCGGGCCAAGGTCGGTCGCGAAGTGCTTCATGGCCTCGTCGCGCGTGTTCTCTGCCGGCAGATCCTCGTGCGCTTTCTCCTGCGCGTCGAGGAGGCGCATCGTCACCAGCGCGCCCGCCGGCGCCACCGTGGCGAGCTCGCTCGCCGCGGCGTCGTACTTTTTCTGGTCCATCGCGACGAGGCCGCGACCGAACGCTTCGGCACCCGCCGGCGCGAGCGGCGGCGCCGCGCCGGCGCGGACATCGGACTTCGCGAGTGCGCCGGCCCATGCGGTTTCGTACGCGGCGACGAGCGCGGCAGGATCCTTGCCGTGCGCGGAAACGGTGACGTCTTCCGCACCGCTGCCGGGCTGGGACCAGACGAGATCGAGCGCCAGCCCGTCCTTGTCACGGCGCAGCGCGCCGCGCAGCACGCGGTTGGCGTTCGCGGCGCGCGCGATATCCGGCAACTGCCGCGCGAGCGCGTCGCCCGAGAGATCGGGCGCGGTGCGCGCCATGGCGTCGCGCACGCGCGGGCGCGTCGCGACCGCAAGGCGCGCATCGCCGCGCAGCCATTCGTGCGCGTGCTCCTCGAGCGCGCGCGCGAGAGCGATCGCGTCCGCATCGTCGCGCGGCGCGGTGAACGGCAGCACCGCGACCCGCGGCAGCGCGGGCTGCATCGGCGCGATGAGCTGGCCGAGCGGCACCGGATGACGCCAGAAGTACGCGCTCGCGGCGCCGACGAGGACAACGAGCGCGGTCAGGCCGAACACGAGCTTGCGGTTGAGCGGCGGCCGCGGGACGTGCTTCGAATCGAGCGCGCGCAGCACGTCCCTGGCGCTCTGGAAACGATGGCCCGGATTGACCTTGAGCAGCCGCTCGCACAGCGCGTGGAGCCAGCGCGGCAGATCGGGGCGCGCCTTCGCCAGCGACGGCGGCGGGCGCACGATGCGCTGGATCACGGTCTCGGCCGGCGTGCCGCCCGCGAACGGCAGTGCGCCGGTCAGCATTTCGTAGAGGATGAGGCCCGTCGTGTAGAGATCGCTGCGCGCGTCGGCGAGCTCGCCGCGCGCCTGCTCGGGCGAAAGATACTCGGGCGTGCCGACGATGACGCCGCTCTGCGTCATGCCGGTCGCGCCGAGGCTGCGCGCGACGCCGAAGTCGGTGATGTAGGCGTGGCCGTTCGCGTCGAGCAGCACGTTGGCGGGCTTGAGGTCGCGATGGATCACGCCGCGCTGGTGCGCGGCCGCGAGGCCGTCGAGCAGGCCGCGCGTGATCGCGAGCGCGCCCTCCTGCGGAATCCTGCCGACGCGGTCGCGGTAGCCCTCCAGCGACTCGCCGTCGATGAAGTCCATGCTGATGAACCAGCGCCCGTCCGCTTCGGCGATGTCGTGGATGCGCACGACATGCGGGCTCGACACCTGCCGCGCGAGCAGGAGCTCCTTGCGGAAGCGCTCGAATGCATCGGGCTTGCGCGCGAGCTCCGGACGCAGCAGCTTCAGCGCGACGTCGATCTCGAGCGAGAGATCGCGCGCGCGATAGACGACGCCCATGCCGCCGACGCCGAGCAGCGCATCGATGCGGAAACGCCCGCCGAGCACGTCGCCCGCGCGGAGCTCCGATGTCGTCATCAGCCCGGTCAGTGTCGCGGCGCCGTGCGTGGAGCCGGGCTCGCGCAGGACGGCGTCGCTGCTCATGGCGTCCAAGATAGCGCGTCGCGTCGCCAGCGGACAGCCGACGGCGTCGCGACTGCGCGCGGCGCCGCGGTCAGATGTCCGGCCGCACGTCCTGCCAGAGCGGGGCGCGGATGCCGGCGTCGGCTGCCGAGCGGACCACGGCGGCGACATCGTCCTGGAGTCGCGCCGCCTCGAATGCAGCCGCCGCGTGACGCGCGACATTCTCGATGAGCTCGAGATCGAGCTCGGTCACGGGCGGCCCGGGCTTGCGGCTGTCGGCATAGATCGCGCCGACGGCCTTGCCGGACAGGCGCAGCGGCACGCAGACCAGCCCGCGGATGCCGCCGAGGCGCACGCTCGGCTTCGCGCCGAGCCACGGCGAATCGGCCGCGTCGCAGCAGACGATGCTGCGTCCTTCGGCGATCGCGCGCTCGACTGCCGAGGCGCTGCCGGCGAAATGCTTGCTCGAGATGTCGTCGACGGCGAAGCCGCGGCTCGCGCGCACGCGGAGCGCTTCGCCGGCCGAGGAATACAGCACGAAGCCGCGATCCAGACCCGCAAGCTCGAGGACGACGTCGAGCGTCTGCGGAATCAGCGCGCGGATGCCGAGCGCCGGCACGAGCTGCTGCGAGAGCGCGCGCGAGGTCGCGCGGCGTGTTTCGTGCTCGGCGGCGAGCCGCTCGGCGGCGGTCTTGTCGAGCATCTCGATCCAGCAGTAGACGTCGCCCATCGAAAACCAGGCCGACTTCATGAACTCGGCGCGCAGCACCAGATGGCCATCGACGCGAAGCCCGTTCTTGCTGCCGGTGTCACGCAGGGACCAGCCGCCGCCGGCGGCGGAAAGCTCCGCGTGGAAGCGCGAGACCGAATAGTGATCGACGCGCACCTCGCACTCGGGCGAGCGCCCGATGCGGTAGCTCGTTTCGTCGTCGAGCAGGCGGACGAGTGCCGCGCTGTCCGGCACGTAGGCGTTCAAGCGGGCGGGCATGCTTCAGGGGTTCGCCGAGTTCAGCGACTCCACGAGATCGAAGCGCAACGCTTCGGCGAGGCCCTTCAGCTCGCCGGCGCTGTTGGTGACATCGCGCGATGCGCGCCAGACGTTCGGCAGGTCGGTGCCAGCGTTGGCGTCGATTTCGGCGATCAGGTTGTCGAGCGCGCCGATGGCGCCGAGCACGTCGATCGGTATCAGCGCGACGACTTGCGCAAGGAGGTTCAGAAGGTCGAGCCTTAGCACGTCGCCGATCACCGCGCCGAGGATCAGGCCGAGCATCGCATCGGTTTTCTCGGCATA
>CALFNI010000484.1 GCA_937902695.1 uncultured Rhodanobacteraceae bacterium | reverse complement strand
CATGGGCGAGCCCCTGCTCAATTTCGACAACGTCGTGAAGGCGATGAGCGTCATGCGCGACGACCTCGGCTTCGGCCTCGCGAACAAGCGCGTCACGCTGTCGACGGCCGGCCTCGTGCCGATGATCGACAGGCTCGGCGAAGTCGCCGACGTCTCGCTCGCGGTCTCGCTGCATGCGCCGAACGACGAGCTTCGCACCGAGCTCGTGCCGCTCAACAAGAAGTATCCGATCGACGAACTGCTCGCTGCGTGCGCGCGTTATGCGGCGCGCCGCCCGCGCACGTCGATCACGTTCGAATACACGATGCTCGACGGCGTCAACGACAAGCCCGAGCACGCGCGCCAGCTGATCAAGCTGATGCGCCGGCTGCCGGCCAAGGTCAACCTGATTCCGTTCAACCCGTTCCACGGCACGCGCTTCAAGCGCTCGAGCGAGGAGGCGATCCGCGGCTTCCAGAAGATCCTGCTCGACGCGGACGTGCTGACGATGGTCCGCCGCACGCGCGGCGAGGACATCGACGCCGCCTGCGGCCAGCTGAAAGGCCAGGTCATGGACCGCACGCGCCGGCAGGCCGAGTTCCGCCGCCGCATCGAGGAGGGCATCGCCGATGCGGCTTGAGCGGCTGCCGGTCGTGCTCGTCTTCGCGCTGGCGGCGCTCGTCGCCGCGTGCACGAACGGCGGCAACGGCAACGTCAAGCAGGAAAGCAAGGAAGCCGAGAAGACCGAGGCGGCGCGCGTGCATACCGAGCTCGGCCAGAAATACATGCAGCAGGGCAACCTCAAGGTCGCGCTGGACGACCTCAACAAGGCGTTGAGCTACGACCCCGACTACGTCGACGCGCATACGGTGCTCGGGCTTCTCTACGAGCGCATCGGCGATCCCAAGCAGGCCGAGGAACACTACCGCCGCGCCGCGCAGCTGCGGCCGAAGAGCGGCAATGAGCTCAACAACTACGGCACGTTCCTCTGCAGGGCGGGCCGCTACGACGAGTCGAAGGATTACTTCGAGCGGGCCATCGCCGATCCGTTCTACAACACGCCGGACGTCGCGCTGACCAACGAGGGCACGTGCCTGCTCAAGGGCGGCAAGAAGGACGAGGCGGAAGTGGTGCTGCGCAAGGCGCTCGACCGCTCGCCGAACAACGCCGAGGCGCTGTTCCAGCTGGCCTCGACGCTTTACGAAAAAGCCGATTATTTCAAGGCGCGGGCCTTCATGCAGCGCTTCGAATCGGTCGGCCAGGCGCGCCCGGAATCGCTGATGCTGGGCCGCAACATCGAGCTGCGGCTCGGCAATGGGAGCGCCGCGGGCGAATACACGCGCCGGCTTCTGCAATCGTTTCCTGAGTCACAACAAGCACGTGCGCTGAACGCGCAGAATCAGTCATGAATACGGGCGGCAAGAACGACAGCAACGAAGCCGCGCCAGGGGCGTGCCCGGTACCCGATGGGCGGGACACCGGTGCATCGATCGAACAGGACGACGGCCAGCTCGCACTGCCGTTGCCATCCGGAAGGGCCACTATGAGAGCCGAAGAGCTTGATCACGACGGCAGGACGCCTCCCGAAGCAGACCTGCCGCAGCCGGCGCAGGAAATGAACCTCGCGGTTCCGGAACCTGCGCCCCAACCGTCATTCGGGCAGCGGCTCAAGGTCGCGCGCGAGGCCAAGGGCCTCGGCCGAAGCGAGATCGCGCAGCGCCTGCGCCTGCCGCTCCGCCTCATCGGTCAGCTCGAGGACGACGACTACACCGGCCTGGACCAGGGCGTCTATCTGCGCGGTTACCTGTCGAGCTACGCGCGCCTCGTCGGCGTGCCGACGGTCGCCGCGGAGACGATTGCCTCGCAGCACACGCATGCCGCGCCGCTCGTCGCCACGGGCAAGGTGTCGCGCTCGCGCTATCTGTTCGACCGCTACTCGGTCAGCGCGACGTACCTGATCCTGACCGCGCTCATCGTCGTGCCGGCCGTCTGGCTCGCCACGCACGGCGGGCTCGAGCAGAATCTCGCGCGCACGACGCCGCTCGACAGCCCGACGGCGATCCAGGTGCCGCCGCAGACGCCGATCGACACGGCAGCAAGCGACAGCGCAAGCACGGATCAGATCGCGGCGAGCGACACGACGTCGACGCCGGCCGAGACGACGACGGTCGCCGCGGTCGAGGCGCCCAAGCAGGAGCAGCCCGTCGTCGCATCGATGGCGCCGTTCACGACGCAGCCTGCGGCGCCGGCCCCGGTGGCCGGGGCGCCGGTTTCGCACGTCGGCGGCGGTGCCCATTCGATGCGCCTCAAGCTGAGCCAGGCGAGCTGGGTCGAGATCCTCGCCGCCGACGGGAGCAAGCTCGAGTACGGCATCCTCCCCGCCGGCGTCGAGCGCTCCTACTCGAGCGACAAGCCGATCTCGGTCCGCCTTGGCAACGCCGAAGGCGCCGAGGTCACCGTCGACGGCAAGACGATCGACCTCGCGCCGTTCCGGCACGCGAACGTCGCGCACCTTCGCGTTTTCGGCGAAAACGGCGCCGACGCGCCCGCGGCCGAGTTCTGACGCGCGCCTGAATTGGGACCGGCCGGCGCGGCGCGGCCAGCCGCCGGTCCCGGGTTTCCTGCTACCCTTGCGCGGCTTCGCGGCGACCCGCGACAGGCGCGCTGCGAACCGTGCGCCGCGGTCGAAGGGTCCGCTCCGGACACGGCTCCGGCGCCGCCGAACCTCTCAAGTTTTCTGCGGAGATTTCATGGCTTTCGACGTTCTTGACGAGCACGAGCAAGGTGAGCTCGTACAGAAGTGGCTGCGCGAGAATGCGATGTCGATCGCGATCGGCATCGCGCTCGGTCTCATCCTGATCTTCGGCTGGCAGCAGTGGAAGGCGCACCGCGTGCGCCATGCGGCCGATGCGTCGGTGCAGTATCAGGCGCTCGTCGACGCGTTCGACGCCAAGCGCAACGACGATGCGAAGACGATCGCCGAGGCGCTGCGCAAGGATTACCCCGACACCGCCTACGCGACATTGGCCGCGCTGCGCCTCGCCGACCTCGCCAACGACAAGGGCGATCTCAAGGCCGCGGCCGAAGATCTCGAATGGGCCGGGCAGCACGCCGGCGCACCGGCGCTGAAGCAGCTCGCGGGAATCGACCTCGCCAAGGTGAAGCTCGCGCAAGGCGACGCCGACGGCGCGCTGAAGCTCGTCGACGGCTTGCCGAAGAGCGACTACGCCGCGCTCGCCGGCGAGACGCGCGGCGACATCCTCGCCAGGCTGAACCGGGCCGACGACGCGCGCGCCGCCTATCAGGATGCGCTGTCGCACCTCGATCCGCAGGCGCCGAACCGCGACTTCGTGCAGATGAAGCTCGACGACCTCGGCGGCGCGCCGAAGCCGGCCGCGCCC
>CALFNI010000483.1 GCA_937902695.1 uncultured Rhodanobacteraceae bacterium | reverse complement strand
GCTGCGCAGCATCGTGCTGACCATGTCCGGCCCCGCCATCGAGAACGGCCCCGGCCCGCAATGCACCTGGTTGCTCGTCTCGGGATCGACGACCGGCACGATCGCCTTCACGCGACGCTCGGCCTCGTGCAGCCACGGATTGTCCTCGCGCTTGCGCCAGACGATCTGCGTGAACGTGCCGCCGGGCTTCAGCGCACGTCGCACGTTGCCCATCGCGGCGCCGGGCGCTTCGAAGAACATCGTGCCGAAGCGCGCGAACGCGTGATCGTACGGGCCGCGCAGATCATCCCACTGCGCATCGCCGACGAAGAAGTGCGCGTTGCCGGCGCCCGCCGCGCGCGCGTCCGCTGCGCAGATCCCGATGAAACGCTCGGCGCAGTCCATGCCGACCGCTTCGCCGGCGGGCGCGACGCTCTGCGCGATGCGGATCGTGCTGTCGCCGAAACCGCAGCCGATGTCGAGCACGCGCATGCCCGGCGCATACGCGTGTCGCGCGAGCGCTGCGTTGCTGTGATTGGCCAGGCCCTCGACGAGGAGGTGCCGGAACCGGCAGAACTTGTCGAACAGGACCGTGTTCCAGGCCTGGATGATGACGCTTTCTTCGGCGACGGCGGACATGACGACCTCGGAAGCTCTTCAGGGGAACCTCTAGGAACGCCGTTCGAGGCGGGATTTCGACATCCCTGACCGGGTGCACGGCTATCCTGCGACGCGGTCCGACGCGCCCGCAAGCGGCATGACGAACACGCGGTCGGTCTGCCGGTCCGGCCCGACGAAAAAATCGATGCTGCCGACGTCGCTGAAGCCGAACTTGCGATAGAACGCCATCGCCCGCGGATTGTGCTCCCAGACGCCGAGCCACACGACGTCGGCGCCCCATTCCCGCGCCTGCGAGAACGCGGTCGACATCAGCGCCTGCGCAACGCCGGTGCCATGCGATGCGCGTTCGACATAGAACCGGTAGATCTCGACGGGATTCGCGCCGGTCACGCACGCGGGCACGCGCTTGCGGCAGATCTGGGCGTAGCCGACGAGCCGGCCGTCGTCGCGCTCGACGAGCCAGGTCGCGGTGTCCTCGTCGCGGAGCTCGGCCCGCTGCTGCGCGACGCCGTAGGTGCTTTCGACGTGATCGCGCAGATCGCCCGGATCGTTCGCGTCGCCGAACGTCTCGATGAAGACGCGCGCGGCGAACGCCGAAAGCTCTGCGGCGTCGTCGATCGTCGCGCGGCGCATCCGCAGATCGGGAGGGCTCGCACTCACGGCGTCACGCGGCCGAAAGCCCCCTGGCGAGCGTCGCGGCAGCATCGCCGGCGCCGAACTCATCGTCCCAATCCTCCATCAACGCGATCAGCACGAGCTTTTCGAACTCCGCGCCGAACCGTTGCACGATCGCGTCGGGCTCGCGCACGCGAAGGCCGTCGCCGATGACGCCAAAATACACTTTTCCATTGTAGCTCAGGATCGAAAGACCGAGCCCGATCGAGCCCGTCTGCGGCACCCAGAACATCAGTTCGCGAACCTCCGCGCCGACCATGAACAGCGGCTGCTGCGGGCCCGGCACGTTGGTTGCGACCGCCGTCGCCTTGCGGCTGAAGAGCTCGAGCGCCGGACCCTGCAGCGCGGCCGGCGCCATGCCGAGCGCCGCGAGCAGGCCGAGCGCGACGACCGCCTGCCGTCGGCCCTTGAGATCGCGCATGCACGCCGCGACGCGCTCCAGCCGGCGCAGCGGATTGGCCTCGCCGATCGGCAGATCGAGGAACACGAGCCCGAAATGATTGCCGAGCTTCTTCGCGTGCTCGAGCGGGCGCAGATTGGCCGGCACCGTCGCGCGGATCGTCAGCCCGTCGACCTCCTCGCCCGCATCGCGCAGGTAGCCGCGCAGCGCACCGGCCGCGCAGGCGAGCAGGACGTCGTTGACCGTGCAGCCGAGCGCCTTGCCGAGCGTCTTCACTTCCTCGAGCGGCAGCGGCTCGGCCCACGCGACGCGCTTGGCCGTATCGAGCGGACCCTTGAACGCGGTGATCGGATCGTCGGAAAGCGTGAGCGCGATGGCGAGCTCGCGCGTGATCTCGCTGCCCTCGCGCGCGACCTCGGCCGCGACGCTCGGATCGGCGAGGAGGCCGGCGATCTTTTCCCAGCTCTTGCCGCCGGCCGCGATGAGTTTCTGCAGGCCGGCCTGCGTCGGTTCGAGCAGGCGTTCGAGCACGCTGCCGCGATCGCGCTTGAGCCATGTCCTCGCGAGCTCGGCATGCGCTTCGGGCCGCGACGCGGTGTCGGTCAGCGACAGCAGGACCTGCACGAGCGCGAGTCCGTCGGCATAGCAGTGATGGATGCGCGCGATCAGCGCGCCGCCGCCGCAACAATCACGCACGACATGGAACTGCCAGAGCGGCCGCTGGTGATCGAGCGACGTCGAGGCGAGCTCGCTGACGAAGGCTTCGAGCTCGGCCTTGCCGGCGCCGCCGGGCAGCGCCTTCGCCTGCACGTGCCAGTCGAGATCAAGATCGTCGACGGTCTCCCACCACGCGCCGGTCGCCGCCTGCACGGCACGCTGGCGGAAACGGCGGTAGGCGAGGAAGCGCTCGGCGATCAGCGCGCGGATGCGTTTGGGATCGAGCCGGCCGGCGAACATCAGGACGCCGGTGATCATCATGAGATTGGTCGGCCGCTCCATGCGCAGCCATGCGGTGTCGACCTTCGACATCGGCTCGCGCCGCCGCTCCGACATGCCCGCCTCCCGATTCGCGCCGGCGTTCGTGGTGCGCGGCGTGCTTCGTGTAGCATCCGATGGCCCCGTCGAAAACGCAATCCGCGAGCACGCCGATGCACGAAGCCGCCGCCATCCTGCTGAGCCTCTTCGTGATCTTCGTCGCCGCGCAGATCGGCGCCGAAATCGCCCAGCGCATCCGGCTGCCGGGCGTCGTCGGCGAGATCGTCGCCGGCTGCGTGATCGGTCCGTCGGTGCTGGGCTGGCTCAAGCCCGAGCGGATCGCCAACGGCACGCCGCTCGACGTGCTTTCGGAAGTCGGCGTCGTGCTGCTCCTGTTCGCGGTCGGCCTCGAGACGCGGCTCGACGAGCTCAAGAAGGTCGGGCGCAGCGCGTTCCTCGTCGGCGTGCTCGGCGTCGTCGTGCCGTTCGCGCTCGGCACGCTGTGGGCGCACTCCGAAGGGTTCGACTGGACGAAATCGCTGTTCGTCGCGGCCGCATTCGTCGCCACGTCGGCCGGCATCACGGCGCGCGTGCTGCAGGAGCTCGGCGCATTGCAGCGCATCGAGAGCCGCGTGATCCTCGGCGCGGCGGTGATCGACGATATTCTCGCGATGCTGCTGCTCGGCGTCGTCACCTCGCTGCAAGGCGGCGGCGGCGTGCACGTCGGCACGCTCGCGCTCGTGCTCGCGCAGGCCGTCGGCTTCGTCGCGATCATTGGCTGGTTCGGCACGCGCGCCATGCGGCGCGGCGGCCATCTGATCGAAAAGCCGGTCAATCCATTGTCGCCGCTCACGGTCACGCTTGCCCTCTGCCTCGCGCTCGCGTTCCTCTCGACCCAGTTCGGCCTCGCGGCGATCATC
>CALFNI010000482.1 GCA_937902695.1 uncultured Rhodanobacteraceae bacterium | reverse complement strand
CAAGGGCCAGCCCGCGCACGGGCGCGAGATCCTCCAGCAACGCCTCAAGCAATCCTCGCTGCTGTTCGGCCTGCACGCGCTGATTCGCGGCATCCTGCGCGCGTTCAAGCGCGTCACCACCAGCATCGCCAACATGCTGCCGATTCCGGGGCTCGACGCGCTGGTCAAGATCGCCGATGCCGTCGTCAACACGTCGCTGACGTATCTCGATGAAGTGATCCTCGCCGAAATCATGCGTCAGCGTTCGACGAATCCGTGGGCGACCGCACGCGATTCAGTCGTGCTCTATGCACAGAACTACAAGGGCGTGATCCGGAACGCCGTGTTCCTGACGTTCATCGTCTGGGGCCTGACGCTAGCGATCTTCCTGGTCGTCATCGGGCCGCTGGCCGCGCTCGCCGCGCTGTTCCCGAACATCGCCGGCGCGTGGACGTTCGTGCTCGCGATCGTCCTCGCGCTCGCGCTGAAGGCGGCGCTGGTCGATCCGTTCGCGATGACGGCGCTGCTGCAGGTGTACTCGAAGCTCGTCGCGGGACAGACGCCGGACCGGCAGTGGATCGCGCGCCTCGACGAAGTCTCGGGGAAGTTTCGCGAGCTGACCGAGCGCGCAGGCGCTGCGGCACCGGCCGCGGCGCCTCCCCCTCCGCCGCCGCAAGCGGTTGCGACGTGAGCTCGATCAGCCCGCGGGCGCGAGCACCGGATCCCAGACCTGCTCGCGCAGCGACACGCTGCAGCTGACTTCGGCGATCGGCGCGAGATGGCGCAGCGCCTGCTCGTAGACGCGGCGCTTGAATGTCACGACATGCTGCGTCGGGTACCAGAAATCGACCCAGCGCCACAGATCGAACTCGGGATGCTCGTGCGCATCGAGCCGGAACGCCGTTTCCTCGCCGAGAAGACGCAGCAGGAACCACACCTGCTTCTGGCCGATGCAGACCGGACGCTCGTGCGTGCGCACGAAGCGCTGCGGCAGCTTGTAGCGGAGCCAGCCCGGCGTCGCGCCGAGAACCTGAACGTGATGCGGATGAAGCCCGGTCTCTTCCTCGAGCTCGCGGTACATCGCCTCGATCGGCGTTTCGTCGCTGCGCATGCCGCCCTGCGGGAACTGCCAGCCGTCGCGCCCGACCCGGCGCGCCCAGAACACGCGGCCATCCTCCTTCAGAAGGATGATGCCGACGTTCGGCCGGTAGCCATCGGGGTCGATCACAGCGAAATTCCTTGGGCCTGCGCCAAGATTCAACCACAGCTTGTGCAAATGCAGCAAGGCGATACGGCGCCGCGACGGCCGCGTTCGCCTTGACAGCGCGCTGCGGCGCACTAGAATCGCACGCCCCGCGCTGCACCATGGCTATGTAGCTCAGCCGGTTAGAGCACGGCACTCATAATGCCGGGGTCGGTGGTTCGAGCCCACCCATAGCCACCACGCCCCTGCGCGAGATCTTCGCGCCGTCCGCGCCGTCGCGTCCCCGCCCGCTACGTCAGCATTCGTACGTGATGTGTCGCTTTTTCGCCGATCGCCTGTCGCGACACCTGTTCATCTACCCATCACTTCGTAGATAGTACGCGCACGGGGACGGCTCCGCGCCGCGGAACCGTGCGATTTCTACGGGAGGGATCGGCATGCTGAAGGCACGACTCTGCGACTCGGTGCGCGCGGCGCTCGCGGGCGGGCGCCGTACGACAACGCAAAAACGCGTTCGATCGCAGCTAGCGATCGGCGCGCTCGGGCTCGTCGCGACGCCTGCCTTCGCGCAGGACACGCCGCAGAACAATCAACTCGAGCAGCTCGAAACGATCTCGGTCACCGGCACGCAGATCCGCCGCGTCGACATCGAGACCTCCAATCCGCTCATCACGATCGACCGCGCGACGATCCGGAAGAGCGGCAAGCTGACGCTCGGCGATCTCGTGCAGGATCGTCGGGCGGTCACCGGGCCGAACACGAAACCGCAGGTCAACAACGGCGGCGGCAACGGCGTCTCGTCCATCGG
>CALFNI010000481.1 GCA_937902695.1 uncultured Rhodanobacteraceae bacterium | reverse complement strand
CGCGGCGTCGCCGTCGGTGAGCGTCTCGTACAGCATGACGCCGAGCGAGTAGACGTCGCTGCGCGTATCGAGATCGCGCGTGCGCGGCGAGAGCTGCTCGGGGCTCATGTAGACCATCGTGCCGGCACGCTCGACGTTCCCGGCGCTGGCGACGGCGCCCTCGGCGTTGGGCGTGCCGCCGATCGCGATGCCGAAGTCGATGATCTTCGGCGAAGGCGCGCCGTCGATGCGGCGCACGAGCACGTTGGCGGGCTTGAGGTCGCGGTGGATCACGCCTTTCTGGTGCGCATGCTGCACGCCGTGGCAGACGCGCGTGAAGAGCGCGAGGCGCTCGGCGCTGGAGAGGTTCTCCTCGCGGCAGAAGCGCGTCAGCGGCACGCCCTCGACGACTTCCATCGCGATGTACGGATGGCCTTCGGCGGTCGTGCCGGCGTCGAACACCTGGGCGATCGCCGGGTGCTGCATCTGCGCGAGCGCCTGGCTCTCGACGTCGAAATACGCGCGCGCGAGGGGGCTCTCGACCTGCTCGCGGATCAGTTTCAGCGCGACTTCGCGGCGCACCGGCCGCATCTGCTCGGCGAGATAGACGCGGCCCATGCCGCCTTCGCCGAGCAGGCCCTTGATCGTGTAAACGCCGAACTGCGCGCCCGGCGCGAAGACGCCGCGCTCGGCATCCGATGCGGCGAGGCCGGCGATCTCGGTCGCATCGTCGTCGCCCGGGTGGCCGGCGCCTACGGCCATTCGGTCAAGCCTTCGATCTCATAGAGTTTTTTCCACGCGGGCCGCGCCTTCACGCGCGATGCCAGCGCGCCGAGAGCGGGCCAGGTCGTCGCCGGCCTGGGCATGTTGCGCGACCAGCGCATCAGCAGCGTCGCGTAGATGTCGAGCACGCCGAAGTCCGCGCCGAGCGCATAGGGCCCGCGCATTGCGACGAACGCGTCGAAATGCTGCCAGGCGGTCTCGATCTGCCGGCGCGCGAGATCCTTTGCGTGGGCCGCGCCTTCGGCGGCGTATTTCTCCGGCGAGAACCAGATGCGGAAGGCGGGCTGCACGACGTTGGCGAAATGCAGCATCCACTGCAGATACAGCGCGCGCGCCGGTGCGTCGGGCGCGGGCGCGAGGCGCGCATCGGGATGCCGCTCGGCCAGCAGCAGGAGCAGCGCGGCGCATTCGTAGACGGGCTTGCCGTCGATCAGCATCGTCGGCACGACGCCATTCGGGTTGAGCGCGCGGTACGCAGGCGTATCCTGCTCGCCGGCGCCGAGGTCGACGCGCTTGAGCGCGTGGGACGTTCCGGTTTCGAGCAGCGCAAGGTGCACCGCCATGCTGGCGGCGCCGGGCGAGTAGTAAAGCGTATCCATCGCGCCTTCCGCGTTCGCCGACGAGCCCGCCGGCGCCGCGCAATGTAGCAGGCTTGCGCGGGCCCGGCTCGTGGCGGCGGCCGCGACGACATGACGGCCGTCGCACAAATCGGCGATCATTGCCGGCCCGGCGCGGCGATGGATCGAGGCGCGACGGCGAAGCGTCCCGCATGACGCGTTTTCGAGATTCAGGAGGCTGCATGGCGACCCGCGAAGCCAAGGTGCCGGATATCGGCAACTACACGAACGTGCCGGTCATCGAGGTGCTGGTGAAGGCGGGCGACGCCGTGACGAAGGATCAGGGCCTCGTCACGCTCGAATCGGACAAGGCGACGATGGAAGTGCCGGCGCCGTTCGACGGCGTCGTCAGCGAGGTCAGGGTCAAGGTCGGCGACGAGGTATCCGAGGGCGTCGTCGTCGCGGTGATCGACGCGGGCGAAGGCGCGCCCGCGACCAGGCCGGCGAAGCCGCCCGAGGAACGCGGCGAGCCGATCGTCGGCGACACCTCGCCGGTCGCGCTCGCGCGCGAGGAACGCAGGACGCCTGCCGTCAGCGCGCCGCCGCCGCCGGCGACACCGGCGCCCGCAGCCGCGCCCGTGATCTCCGACGCGCGTCCCGGCGTCGATCCCGAAGCGGCCGGTCCGCGCACGCCGCCGGTGCCGTTCGACGCGAGCACGGTCATGCCGGACAAGGTGCCGTACGCGAGCCCGGCCGTGCGGCTGATCGCGCGCGAGCTCGGCGTCGATCTCAATCGCGTCACCGGCAGCGAGCGCAAGGGTCGCATCACGAAGGCCGACGTGCGCGCGTATGTGAAGTCGGTGCTCAGCGGTCAGGCCGTTGCGCCTCGCGCAGCCGCGGGCAGCGGCGGATTGAACCTCCTGCCGTGGCCGCAGATCGATTTTTCGAAGTTCGGCGAGATCGAGACCAGGCCGCTCTCGAAGATCAAGAAGATTTCCGGCGCGAACCTCGCGCGCAACTGGGCGATGATCCCGCACGTCACGCAGCACGACGAGGCCGACGTCACCGAGCTCGAGGCGCTGCGCGTCCAGCTCAACAAGGAAAACGAGAAGGCAGGCATCAAGCTGACGATGCTCGCGTTCCTGATCAAGGCCGTCGTCTCGGCGCTCGAGAAATATCCCGAGTTCAACGCATCGCTCGACGCGAGCGGCGAGAACCTGACGCTGAAGAAGTATTTCCACGTCGGCTTCGCGGCCGACACGCCGAACGGCCTGGTCGTGCCGGTGCTGCGCGATGCGGACAGGAAGGGCGTGATCCAGATCGCGACCGAAACCGGCGAGCTCGCGAAAAAAGCGCGCGACGGCAAGCTCGGCCCCGCCGAGATGTCCGGCGGCTGCTTCTCGATCTCCTCGCTCGGCGGCATCGGCGGCACGGCGTTCACGCCGATCGTCAATGCACCCGAGGTGGCGATCCTCGGCGTGTCGAAATCGCAGATGAAACCGCACTGGGACGGCAGCGCCTTCGTGCCGCGCCTGATACTGCCGCTGTCGCTCTCGTACGACCATCGCGTCATCGACGGTGCCGCCGCGGCGCGCTTCACGGCGTATCTCGCGCAGGTGCTCGCCGACATGCGGCGCGTGCTGCTGTAACGCACGGAGGCGGAGATGGCAAACACGATCGAAGTCAAGGTCCCGGACATCGGCAACTACAGCGACGTGCCGGTCATCGAGGTGCTCGTGAAGCCCGGCGACACGGTCGCGAAGGATCAGAGCCTCGTCACGCTCGAATCCGACAAGGCGACGATGGAAGTGCCGTCGAGCGCGGCGGGTGTCGTGAAGGAAGTGCGGGTCAGGGTCGATTCGACGGTGTCCGAAGGCGATGTCGTCGCGGTGATCGAGGCGAGTGGCGATACCACCGCTCCTGCGAAATCCACGACTGCGCAGCTTTCGCCTCTCCCGCGCGCGGGAGAGGCCGACGCGCACCGCGCGGCGGGTGAGGGCAGTCGCTCGGCGGCGAACTCAGTACCGCCCTCACCCCAGCCCTCTCCCGCAAGCGGGCGAGGGGGCACGGCGGCAAGTGCCGCGCCGGTTGCGCAAGGCGCCGCTGAAACCGGCCGCAAGGCCGACATCGAATGCCAGGTGGTCGTGCTCGGCTCCGGGCCCGGCGGCTATACGGCCGCGTTCCGCGCCGCCGATCTCGGCCAGAACACGGTACTGATCGAGCGCTACGCCGCGCTCGGCGGCGTCTGCCTCAACGTCGGCTGCATTCCGTCGAAGGCGCTGCTGCACACCGCCAGCGTGATGGACGAGGTCAAGACGCTGGGCCACCACGGCATCAGGTTCGCCGCGCCCGAGATCGACATCGACGCGCTGCGCGACTTCAAGGACGGCGTCGTGAAGAAGCTCACCAGCGGCCTCGCCGGCATGGCCAAGGGGCGCAAGGTCGAGCTCGTCACCGGCGTCGGCAGCTTCCTCGATCCGCACCATGTTGAAGTGGCGGCGGAGGGC
>CALFNI010000480.1 GCA_937902695.1 uncultured Rhodanobacteraceae bacterium | reverse complement strand
GAATGGAACAGCCGCACGATGTGGTCTTTGAGGCGGGCGATCGCGGGGCCGCGCGGCGTCGCGTAGCTGCGGATGCCTTCGAACACCGAAGACCCGTAGTGCAGCGCGTGCGCCATGACATACACGGTGGCTTCGGCCCAGGGCTTGATGCGGCCGTTGTGCCAGATTTTTTCGGGGTAGGTCTGAGCCATGGCGGGGATCCTGCGCGTGAGGCGCCATGATACCAGCGCGAGCACGACGAGCCGGGGCCGCGCGATGCGCGCCGGATGTTACCAATCCAGCCAGTAGCAGCCGCCGGATCGGGTCACGCGGAACTCGCGCTCGCTCTCGCCGCTGGCGGGGCCGCCGGTGCGTACGATCAGCAGCGTCGCGGGCGGCGGCGCGGGCGCGTCGCCGATGGTTGCCTCGAGCGCCTCGCCGCCGAGCTCGACGCCGGTGAGCGGTCGCTGCGTCAGTTCGGCGAGATCGCGCATGCGCACGTTGGCGGCGCCGCCGCTGACCCCGTCCCAGCGCATCACGCCGGCCAGCGCGTTCGCATCGCGACGCGAGAACGCTTCGGCGATGACGTCGCGCAGCGCGTCGGGTGTCGCGGGGCAGGTGGGAACCGGCGCGGCGCGCGACTCCGGCGTGTTTCGCGATGCCGGCGAATCGACGCCGGCTCCGCCGAGCTCGCGTCCGCTCGCGCAGCGCGTCTCGGAAAAAGCGATTTCACCGTGCTCGCCGATGCAGCGGTGCACGCTCGCGGCGCGCAGCATGCCGGATGCCGCAACCGCGGTCGCGGAGAGGATCAGGAGAGCGGCGATCCGCATCGGCGAAGGATGCGCAGGCGAAGCTGTACCGCGCCTTGCGTCAGCGCATGCGCTCGATGACGGCGAGCGTCGCCTTCGCGCGATTCAATGTGTAGAAATGCAGGCCCGGCGCGCCGCCTTCGACGAGCCGGCGGCACAGGTCGCCGACGACGTCGGCCACGAAGGCGCGGATCGAATCGGCATCGTCGCCGAGCGCGGAAAGGCGTTTGGCGAGCCAGCGCGGGATCTCGGCGCCGCATAGCTCGGAGAAGCGCCGCAGCTGCGTGAAGTTCGCGATCGGCATGATGCCCGGCACGATCGGCACGGCGATGCCGGCCTTGCGCGCCGCATCGACGAAATGGAAATACGCGTCGGCGTTGTAGAAGTACTGCGTGATCGCGCCGTCCGCGCCGGCGTCGACCTTCATCTTGAAGTGCCTGAGGTCGGCGTGCGAATCGTCGGACTGCGGATGCACTTCGGGATAGCACGCGACTTCGACGTGGAAATGGTCGCCGGTTTCCCGGCGGATGAAGGCGACGAGATCGGAGGCGTAGCGGATCTCGCCGAGCGTCGCCATGCCGGACGGCATGTCGCCGCGGAGTGCGACGAGGCGTCTGCAGCCCATGTCACGGTAGTGCGCGAGCAGTGTGCGGATCTCGTCGCGCGAGCCGCCGACGCACGAGATGTGCGGCGCCGCTTCGAGCGAATGGTTGTCGCGGAGGTGCCGGATCGTTTCCGGCGTGTAGTTCAGCGTCGAGCCGCCGGCGCCGAACGTCACGCTGACGTAGTCGGGCGCCGCCGCCTTGAGTTTCGGCAGTGCTTTTTCGAGCGAATCGCGCTGCTCGTCGGTTTTCGGCGGAAAGAACTCGAACGAAATCGGAATCACAGCGAGGCTCCGTCGAAGCTGCGAACAGGGCGGGCGAGTGCCCGCCCTGTGTTTTCGTCGCGATCGTGCAGGATCAGTAGCGGTAGTGCTCGGCCTTGTACGGCCCTTCGACCGGCACGCCGAGATACGCGGCCTGGTCGGCCGTGAGCCGGGTCAGCTTGACGCCGATCTTCTCCAGGTGCAGGCGCGCGACTTCCTCGTCGAGCTTCTTCGGCAGGCGATAGACGGTCTTCTCGTACGTGTCCTTGTTCGCCCAGAGATCGATCTGCGCGAGCGTCTGGTTGGAGAACGAGTTGGACATGACGAACGCGGGATGCCCATGCGCGCAGCCGAGGTTCACCAGGCGGCCTTCGGCGAGCACGTAGATCGAATGGCCGTCGGCGAAGTCGTAGCGGTCGACCTGCGGCTTGATGTTCTCGCGCTTGACGTCCTTGGCGGCGTTCAAGCGATCCATCTGGATCTCGTTGTCGAAGTGGCCGATGTTGCAGACGAGCGCGTCATGCTTCATGCGCTGCATGTGCTCGAGCGTCAAGACGTCCTTGTTGCCGGTCGTCGTGACGTAGATGTCGGCGCGGCCGAGCGTGTCCTCGACGGTCGTGACCTCGAAGCCTTCCATCGCGGCCTGCAGCGCGTTGATCGGGTCGATCTCGGTGACGATGACGCGCGCGCCGAAGCCGCGCAGCGAATGCGCCGAGCCTTTGCCGACGTCGCCGTAGCCGCAGATCACCGCGACCTTGCCGGCAACCATCAGATCGGTCGCGCGCTTGATGCCGTCGGCGAGCGATTCGCGGCAGCCGTAGAGGTTGTCGAACTTCGACTTCGTGACCGAATCGTTGACGTTGATCGCGGGCACGAGCAGCTTGCCTTCGTCCTTCATCTGGTAGAGGCGGTGCACGCCGGTCGTCGTCTCCTCGGAGACGCCGCGCCAGTCCTTCGCGACGGTCTTCCAGAAGCCCGGACGCTCCTTCTGCGTGCGCTTGAGCAGGTTCTTGATAACCTGCTCCTCGTGGTTCGACGAGGCGGTGTCGACCCAGGTATCGCCTTCTTCCATCTGCACGCCCTTGTGGATCAGGAGCGTGACGTCGCCGCCGTCGTCGACGACGAGCTCGGGACCCTTCATGCCGGGATGCGTGACCGCATCGAGCGTGCAGTCCCAGTATTCCTCGAGCGTCTCGCCCTTCCACGCGAAGACCGGCACGCCGGTGACCGCGATTGCGGCGGCGGCGTCGTCCTGCGTCGAGAAGATGTTGCACGAGGCCCAGCGCACCGACGCGCCGAGCGCCGACAGCGTCTCGATGAGGACGGCGGTTTCCTTCGTCATGTGCAGCGAGCCGGTGACGCGCACGCCGTTCAGCGGTTTCGCCTGCGCGTGCTTGGCGCGGATCGACATGAGGCCGGGCATTTCCTCCTCGGCCATGCGGATGCGCTTCCTGCCGAGCTCGGCGAGCGCGAGGTCGCGGACCTTGAAGTCCTCCGCGGGTGAGTTCTTGACGACAGCGTTCATGGACTACGTCTCCAGTTTGAACGGGCGCCGTTCGAATGGATGCCTGCCAAGCCTGGCCACGGGTCGATCATCCGCACGGAGTGCGGATCGCCTGCGAGGTGCAGGCCACACGTGGTCGCAGCGCCCCTTGGCGGGCGGGGAGCGGATTATATCGCTTCTTCGCGATGAAGCGATATATGGTGGGGCATCGACGCCGGAGATCGCGCAGGGCGGCGGATCTTCCTGGCGCGAACTTCAGTTGCGTCAGCGCTTTAGCTGAAAACCGGCCGTGCAGGGCTGGCGCAAACTGCCCTCACCCCGGCCCTCTCCCGCAAGCGGGAGAGGGGGGAATGCGTGGCAAAAAAAAACCGCCGTCCCGAAGGACGGCGGCTGAAGACCAAAATTACCGGGTTCGAAGCGGCAGCCGCTTACTGGCAGACCGTGACCTGGAAGTTGTCAATGATGAGCCCGTTCGGCGTGGAAGCCGCCGTATTCGAGTCGGAGGTCATGCGATAGCGCAGCTGGATCGTCTGACCGATGAAGCTGTCGAGATCGACGATCGAGTGCGTCGGCTGGTTCGACCCCGCCGGACCCGGATAGCACCAGCCCGCACGCGCGCCGACCGGCGTGTCGTTCGAGCCGACGCCGTTGTACGGATCGGTGAAGAAGTGCGTGCCGTCGAGGTACGTGAACGTCGTGCCGTCGTTCGAGTACTCCATCGACGAGAGATCCCAGCACGCGCCCGGACCGTTCTGCTCGGCCTTGTGGTACGCATCGAACGCGAGGATCACCGACACCGCCGTGGACGGCAGCGCCAGCGAGGGCGAGTCGAGCATCTGGTCGCTCGTCACGGTGTTGTCCGGCACCTGCCACGTCGTCGTCGACATGCCCGTGCCCGAAGG
>CALFNI010000479.1 GCA_937902695.1 uncultured Rhodanobacteraceae bacterium | reverse complement strand
GCATGCTGGTTGAACATCGAATCGACGATGTGGATGAAGGCTTCGTAGCAATTGAACAGCCCGTGCCGCCCGGTGAGCAGGTAGCCTTCCAGCCAGCCTTGGCATTGATGTTCGCTCAGCATCTCGACGACGCTGCCCTGCGTGGCGAGGAACTCGTCATTCGGATCCCTGCCGGCCTCCCATTGGCGATCCGTTGCCTCGAAGACGGCCTGCAGGCCGTTCGAGATCGTCTCGTCGGGCCCGAACACGCGGAAGTTCCGCGGGTTCTGATTCAGCCGAACGACATCGCGCAGGAACGGCCCCAGCACGCGCGTATCGCCGAGGCCGGCCACGCCGGGTTGCGTCACCGCGGCTGCATAACTGCGGAAGTCCGGCATGCGCAGGCTCCGCAAGAGCATGCCTCCGTTGGCGTGCGGATTCGCGCTCATGCGCCGCGAGCCTACGGGCGCCATATCGGCGAGCTCCGCATTCAGCCGACCTTGCTCGTCGAAGAGCTCGTCGGGGCGATAGCTCCGCAGCCATGCCTCGAGCTGATGCAGGTGTTCCGGCGGAGCTGTGTCCGACACCTGCAGCGGCACCTGATGCGCGTGAAAAGTGCCTTCGTTCGGCACTCCGTCGACGGTCTTCGGGCCGGTCCATCCTTTCGGAGACCGAAGGACGATCATTGGCCACGACGGCCTGCCGGAGGAGACTCCGCTGCGTGCCTTGCGCTGTATGCCTCGTATCTGCCCGATCACCGCATCGAGCGCGGACGCCATTGCCTCGTGCATCGGCATCGGCTCGCTGCCCTCGACAAAGAACGGCGTCCAGCCGTACCCGCGCAAAAGCTGTTCGAGCTCGATGCGCGGAATGCGCGCGAGTACCGTGGGGTTGGCGATCTTGTAGCCGTTCAGATGAAGGATGGGCAACACCGCGCCGTCCGTCGCGGGATCGAGGAATTTGTTCGAATGCCATGACGTCGCGAGCGGGCCGGTCTCCGCTTCGCCGTCGCCGATGACACACGCCGCGATCAGATCCCGGTTGTCGAAGACGGCGCCGAACGCGTGGCTGAGCGAATAGCCAAGCTCACCGCCTTCATGGATCGATCCCGGGCACTCCGGCGATGCGTGGCTGGCGATACCGCCGGGAAACGAGAATTGCTTGAACAGGCGCTGCAGGCCCTGGATGTCGCACCCGATCTCCGGGTAGACCTCGGAATACGTCCCCTCCAGATACGCATTTGCCACCACGGCCGGCCCGCCGTGCCCGGGGCCCGACAGGTAGATCATGTCGAGGTCGAATTGCCTGATGGCACGGTTCAGATGCGCGTAGATGAAGTTCTGGCCCGGCGTCGTGCCCCAATGTCCGAGCAGCATGCGCTTGACATGTTCGAGCCTCAGCGGCTCCCTCAGCAGCGGATTTTCCCGAAGATAGATCTGGCCCACCGCGAGGTAATTGGCTGCACGCCAATAGGCATCGAGCTTTGAAAGCAGCGAACCGTCACGGGCGCAGGCGTACGTCATGGCAAGATCCTTCAGGCGGCAGGTCGGAACACGCGAGGAACACCGGCAAGTATCCGGTCGGCTCGCTGAAGGCCGGCAACCGTGACGCCGTGTTCGCCGGCCCCTCTCGAACTCGGCCACGGGGCTGCCGGGGAATAGTTCGCACACGTGCCGCGATTGAGAACATGCTGCAGGCCATTCCGCGGCTCGCGGCTTCGTTACTGCAGTAACGCGACGACAGCACGATCGTTCGCCAGGCGGCGAACGTCTTCGTGAAGGTCGAAGCGGCCACGTCAAGAAGGCAAGGTGCGCAATGAATCCAACCGTCGCGGATCTCACGCGGAAGATTCACGTTCTGGAACAGGAGCTCGAAGTGCAGCTCGCGCTCGCGCGCGCGGAATTGCACGTTCGCATCGAGGACGGGAAAGTCGAGTTCGAAGCGGCTGTTCTCAATCGACATCGAGAGCTGAAGACGCGACTGGCGCACTACGTTGCAGGAGCGCGCCCGCTGATCGTGATTACGGCACCCGTGATCTACGCACTGATCGTCCCGCTGGCGTTGCTGGATGTTTTCATCACGATCTACCAGGCCGTCTGCTTCCCGATCTACGGAATTGCCAGGGTCGCAAGAAAAGACTACTTGATCTTCGATCGTCGCTATCTTGCCTACCTCAACGCGATAGAGAAACTCAATTGCGCCTATTGCTCGTACGCGAACGGCTTGATCGGCTATGTGCGCGAGATCGCGTCGAGGACGGAACAATACTGGTGTCCCATAAAGCACGCCCGTAAGGTTGTCGGCGCGCATCCACGATACGGCAGCTTCGCCGATTTCGGCGATGCGCAGGGCTACAGGGACGAAGTGGCGGCTTTGGCAGAGAAGGCCCGGCAGGAACCAGACAGTTCATGACGCAATCAGGCGGGCACATCGGCGCATCGCGCAAGCGAAGCAGGCTGCACGTTGCCTGGGCGCGCCTCAGGGAGCACCCGCTCTCTCGCGTGGGCCCGGGGCTCATCACGGGCGTCGCCGACGATGATCCGAGTGGCATCGCCACCTACTCGCAGGCCGGCGCGCAGTTCGGCCTCAACATGCTCTGGACGATGCCGCTGGCCTTCCCGCTGATGGCCGCAATCCAGTCGATGTGCGCGCGGATCGGTCGGGTCACCGGAAAGGGGCTCGCCGCCAACATCAAGTCGGCCTTTCCCGCACCCGTCCTCTACGGTGTCGTGCTTCTGTTGCTCGTCGCGAATGTACTCAACATTGCAGCCGACGTCGCCGCCATGGGAGAGGTCGCGGAGCTGGTGACAGGCGTTGATCGCCACGTGATGACGACACTGTTCGTGTTCGGAACCGTGCTGCTCCAGGTATTCGTTCCATACCATCGCTATGTATCGTTTCTGAAATGGCTGACGCTCTCGTTGCTTGCCTATGCCGCGGTCCTGTTCGTCGTGAACGTGCCGTGGAGAGAGGTGGCGATACGAACGGTCTGGCCGCGTTTCGCCCTGGACTCCGCCGCAGCGACGGTGATCGTCGGTATTTTCGGCACCACCATCAGCCCCTACCTTTTCTTCTGGCAGGCTTCCGAGGAAGTCGAGGACATGCAGGCGCCTCGAGGTTCCGCCTCGCTCCTGCTCGACGACGCCGCGGCTGACTCCGAGCTGCGCCGCATCCGCTGGGACACCTGGAGCGGCATGTTCTATTCCAACGTCACGGCGTACTTCATCATCCTGGCGACGGCAGTCACGCTGCACGCGGCCGGCGTTACGAACATCACCACGGCCGCGGAGGCCGCGAACGCGCTGCGGCCGCTTGCCGGCAACTTCGCGTTCGTCGTTTTCGCTCTCGGCATTCTGGGCGTCGGATTGATCGGGGTTCCCGTGCTCGCGGGCTCGGCGGCCTACGCACTCTGCGAGGCCATGAGCTGGAACTGGGGCCTCGAGCGCAAGGCCGGCGACGCTCGCGCGTTCTACGCGATCATCGCGGTCGCCGTCTGCGCCGGGCTCGTCATCCAGTTCCTGCCGATAGATCCGATGCGAGCGCTCTTTTGGAGCGCGGTGATCAACGGCGTGATCGCGGTTCCCTTGATGGCCGTCATCATCGTTCTCGTGTCGAAGCGATCCGTCATGGGCGCCTATACCGCAAGCCGCCCCGTCGTGCTCCTTGGATGGCTCGCGACGGCCATCATGGGCATCGCCGCCGTGCGGATGTGGCTGCCGGATTAGCGCGTTGCGGCGTAGCGGGTTTCCCCCGCGCGGCGCCGTGCGGACCTGGCGGCGGCCCCGGCCCGCAAGGGGCCTGTTACACGCCGTTACACACCGTTGCGGAACCGACGTCCCGATGCGACAGACGTTGCCTAACGGTCACCTCGCACGATCAGGAGGACGAACCGGTGAACGCCATGCCGATGCTCGCCGCCGTTTCCGCCCCGTTGCAGTCGCGCCGTCCGCCGGCGCTCGTTGCCGCGAACGCCGGCATCGATATCGAACGGCTGCGCGAGCATGTGCCCGTCCTTCGCCGCAAGATCAAGGCCGGCCAGAGCGTCTATCGGGCGGGGCAGCCGTTTCACGCGCTTTACCTCGTACACGTGGGCTGCTTCAAGACCTCGGAGCTTTCGGGTGACGGTCGCGAGCAGGTTACCGGTTTCCGCATGCGCGGCGACCTGATCGGCGTCGAGTCGATCGGGCTTGCGGCATACGCGTGCGACGCGGTCGCGCTCGAAGACGGCGAAGTCTGGGAATTGCCGTATCCGCCTGTCCTGAGGGCGCTGTTCGGCCTGCCGGACATGCACGCGCGCTTCACCGCCGCGATGGCCGAAGAGATTCGCCGCGATCGCGCCTGGATGCTCGCACTCGGCACGCTTTCGGCGGAACAGCGCGTATCCGCGTTCCTGGTCGACATCGCGGGTCGTTGCGCGGCGCTTGGCTTCAGCGATCGTCATTTCATCCTGCGCATGAGCCGCGCGGACATGGCGAACTACCTTGCGCTCAAGCACGAAACCGTCAGCCGCGCACTGTCGCATCTGCAGGAGATCGGCTGCATCGCCGTCCTGCGGCGCGAGATCAAGATGCTGGATGCGGAACGCATCGTCGCGATGGCGAGCGGTTGCGCCTCGGTGCACTGAAAGGCGCGCTATCGCGCGTTCGCGGCGCCAAACGCCTTGCGGACCGCCGCGCCGAGCTGCTCGCGCCGGTACGGTTTGCGCAGCATCTCGACATCCGCCAGAGGCGCGTCTTCCGGCTCGCTGCCGGCACGCTCGTATCCCGACGTCAGCAGTACCGGCAGGCCGGGACGCCGCTTGCGGACTTCGCGCACGAGCTCGTAGCCGGTCATTCCGCTGCCGAGCACCACATCCGAGAACAGGAATGCGACGTCCGGATGCGCGGCCACTACGTCCAGCGCGATCTCGCCGCTTTCCGCTTCGTATGTCGTGTAGCCAAGCGAGCGCAGGAACGCCGTGGCGATCGCGCGCACGTCGGGCTCGTCCTCGACGATCAGGATCGTCTCGCGTCCCTCGTGTACCGGGGCGGCACCGGCCGCAACGCGCTGCGGCGCTGGATTGGGCGCCCGCGCCGGCAGATGCAGGTCCACGCGCGTGCCGACGCCGGGCGCGCTCTCGATCGCGACCCGGCCTCCGGACTGCTTGACGAACCCGTACACCATGCTGAGACCAAGGCCATTGCCTTTGCCGGCTTCCTTGGTCGTGAAGAACGGCTCGAGCGCGCGCGCCAGCACTTCCGGCGGCATGCCGGCGCCGGTGTCGGCGACGTGGAAGACGACGTACGTGCCGGGATCGAGCTCGCCGTCGCCGGCGTAGACGCTGCGCTCGGCCGAGATCCTGAGCTCGCCGCCGCGCGGCATCGCGTCGCGCGCATTGAGCGCGAGGTTGAGCAGTGCGGCGTCGAGCTCGCCCGGATCGGCAAAGACGGCCGGCACGTCGTCGCCGCATTCGACCGAGATCGAGATGCGCTCGCCGAGCGTGCGCTGCAGCATCTGACGAAGGTCCGCGAGGAGTTGCGGGGTTGCGACTTCGCGCGGCATCAGGCGCTGGCGCCGCGCGAACGCGAGCAGCTTGCGCGTCAGCGCCGCGCCGCGGTCGACCGCGCGAAGCGCGCTCTCGATGATCTCGCCGAGCTCCGGATGATCGGCGAGGCCCGCTTCCATCAGCTGCAGGTTGCCGGAAACGACCGTGAGCAGGTTGTTGAAATCGTGCGCGATGCCGCCGGTCAGCTGACCGACCGCCTCGAGGCGTTGCGAGTGCGCAAGCTGCTCTTCGCTGCGGCTGCGCTGGATCGCCGCGGCGAGCAGGTTCGCGACCGATTGCAGGAAATGCAGCGCGTCGCGCTCGAACGCGTCCTGCTTCTTCGAAAGCACGACGATCGCGCCCATCGGCTCGTAACGGTCCAGAAGCGGCACGATCGCGATGTCGCGGAAACCGGCCTGCGCGAGTGCGGGACGCAGCAGCGGAAAGCGCACGGCATCGAGCGATTTCAACGTGGCGCCGCCGGTGGTGTTGCGCGGGAACTCGCCGAGCAGCGCCGCCTGCGGCAACGCGCTCGCAAGCGATTCGCGCAGCGACGGCGGCAGCGCGACTTCGCTGCGGATCGCGAGCTGGTTGCGCCGCGAATCGGCGAAGAGGAGAACTACCGTGCCGATCTCGAGCGCCGAGGCGATCAGCGCCGGCGTGCTCTCGACGGCGGTCTCGTACGTCGGCGCCTCGAGCGCGAGCCGCCCGATCTGCGCGGCGAAGGTGTCGTGACGCGCGCGCGTCAGCGCCTGGCGCACGCGCCGCGTCTCGGAGATGTCGCGGATCGACGCCGCGAACAGCGTCGAGTTTCCGGCGTGGATCGGGCTGAGACCGATCTCGACCGGAAACGTCTCCCCGCTCCTGCGGATGCCGGTCAGCTCGTAGCCGGCACCCATCGGCCGCACGCGCGGGTTGCCCATGTAGTTGTCGCGATGGCGCACGTGGCTGCCGCGCGCGGCTTCGGGCAGCAGCATCTCGACGAGGTTGCCGGCGAGCTCGCCCGGCGCATAGCCGAAGAGGCGCTCGGCCTGCGGATTGGTGAGCACGATGCGGCCCTGGCGATCGACGACGATCATCGCGTCGGGCGCGGTGTCGAACAACGACCGGAAGAGGTCGGCTTCGCCCATCCAAGGGGCAGATTGCGTGTTCATTCGCGCGTGACTTTCGCCGCAAGCAGGTAGCCCGCGCCGCGCACGGACTTTATCAGCGCCGGCTCGGCCGGATCGGCCTCGATCTTGCGCCTCAGCCGGCCGATCTGCACGTCGATCGCGCGATCGTATGGCCCGGCGTCGCGCCCGTGCATCCAGCTCGTGAGATCGTCGCGCGACAGCACGCGGTTCGGGTGCTCGACGAGGAGCTTGAGCAGCGCGTATTCGCCCGTCGTCAGATCCACGACGGCACCGCGCGGATCGCGCAGCTCGCGCGAGCGCGGATCGAGCCGGAAGCCGCCGAACGCAAACGCTTCCCGTGCGCTCGCGCCTGGTGCCGCGCGCTCGGACACGCGCCGCAGCACGCTGCGGATCCGCGCCAGCAGCTCGCGCAGGTCGAAGGGCTTGGTGACGTAGTCGTCGGCGCCGAGCTCGAGCCCGACGACGCGATCGACCGATTCGCCACGGCCGGTCACGATGATGATCGGTCCGCGCCAGCTCTCGCGAAGATAGCGCGTCAGCGCCAGACCGTCCTCGCCCGGCAGGCCGAGGTCGAGCAGCACGAGGTCGACCGGCTCGCGGGCGATCGCATCGCGCATCGCCGAGCCCTCGGCCGCGCTGGTCACGCGAAATCCCTGCGCCGAGAGATAGCGCACGATGAGCGCGACGACGTCGGGATCATCGTCGACGACGAGGACGTGTGCCGGCGGCGCGGTCGCCGGCGCGGGAGGAAGCGATGCCTGCACGGAACCCGTCTGCCTGCTCGGCTGAAACCGGCTCGTCTGCGAACCCGGTCAGCCGCAGCATCCGGCCCGATCCGCGGCGAGTCAAGCGCGCCGCCCGCCGGACGCGCCGGCCATCACTCCGTCGCGGCGAGCGTCGCGTCGATCGCTGCGATGAACGCGGCGTCCGTCGTCCCGATCGTTTCGGTACGTGCGGCGATGCGGCCTTGCGCGTCGAGCAGGACCAGGGCGCTCGAATGATTGAACTCGCCGTCGTCGAGCTGCCGATACTGGATGCCGAGCACCGCCGCGAGCTTGCGCACGTCCGCGGGCTCGGCACGGGCGAGGGTCCAGCGCTGCAGGTCGAGCTTGCGCGAGTCCGCGGCGCGCCTGAGCGCGATCGGATCGTCGCGGCTCGCATCGAAGCTGACGAGCAGCACGTCGACGCCGCCCCGGCCGCCGGCTGCGAGCGCGCGCTCGGTCGCGAGCATCGTGTCGACGATGAGCGGACAGACGTTGTGGCAGGACGTATAGAACATGCCCACGACGAGCGGCCGGCCGCGTCGGTCGGCGAGATGCTGGCCCTTGCCGTCCTGATCGACGAGCGGAACATCGAGCCGATAGAGCGAGTCCGTCGGCACCTCGCTGCCGCGCGCCGGCGATGTCGCGGCCCAGAACAGCGCGGCGGCGCCGAACAGCAGCGGCACGAACGCGGCACGCATCAGGCGAAGGAGGAATCTCATCGAGTGTTCTCCGATGGCGCGGGCTTCGCGCAGCGAAAGCCGAGGTTGGCGGTCGTATCGACGGCCTTCAATGACGAGAGCATCGCGATGCGCATCAAAACCGCATAATTCTCGCGCTGCTGCAACGTGATCGCGCCGGCCCCGCAGAAGCGCAGCAGATCGGGATCGCCCTGCTCGCGGTTGTCGGCGCTGACGAGCAGCGCGTTGAAGTCGTCGACCCATTCCCAGACGAGGCCATGCAGGTCGCGCACGCCGTAGAGATTCGCCTCGCCGCCGACCGGCGCGAGCGCCTCGGTCGAGGGCCGCGCATACCAGGCGAGGATGCGCTCGCGCCAGGCGGGATCGGCGCGGGCGTCGACGCGCGTCGCATCCGACGCGGCGGCGAGCTCCCATTCGTACCAGGTCGGCAGGCGTGCCGATTCGCTCTCGCAGAACGCTTCGGCAGCGAACCAGCTGACGTTCGTGACCGGCTGTTCCGGCAGCACCGCGGCGCCGAGCGTGTCGGGTGCGGCCCACGATTGGAGATAGCGCGCCTCGGCGAAGATGCGCGCGACGCGGTCGCGCCGCCATTCGGGGTGCGCCGCGACGAACGCGAGGAACTCGCCGTTCGTGACCGGCGTGACGCGCAGGCGAAACGGCGCGACCTTCGCATCGGCGGACTTCCCGTCGGCCGGCAGCACGCTCTCGAACGTGCCGCCCGGCAGCGCGACGTACTCGGCAGTCCGCGCGACCGTCGCGCTCGCGACTGCGCAGAGCAGCGCAAGTGCGGCGGCGTAGCGGGGGAAGGTGTGTCGCATCGTGTGCCTCAGTGTGCAGCCGGCGCGGCCGGTGCGGGCTGCGCGCGCGCTTTCGCGACCTCGTCGGCCGTGATGCGTCCGCCCGGGTTGCCCCAGCTGTTGAGCACGAAGGTCAGGATGTTCGCGATCTCGTCGTCGTTGAGCTGCGTCATCGGCGGCATGACCGAGTTGTATTCGTTGCCGTTGACGGTCACCTTGCCGGTGAGGCCGTGCAGCAGGATCTCGATCGGGCGCTTCGGATCGGCCGCGATCAGGCTCGACTTCGCCAGCGGCGGAAAGACGCCCGGCAGGCCTTCGCCGTTCGCCTGATGACAGACCGCGCACGTGCCGGTGAAGAGCGCCTTGCCGGCATTGACCTGATCTTCGACTGTCAGCGCGCCCGCAGCCGCCGCCTTCGTCGCCGTCGTGACCGATTTGAGGTTCGGCTCCGCGCGATCGCCGATATAGGCCGAATCGACTTCCTTGCCCGAATAGATGGCTTTGTTCTCGGGTCCTTCCACTTTCAGCATCGCGAGCGCGCCCTTGTTGAACGCGCGAAAGATCGAATGGTCGACGAGCACGTAGCTGCCGGGCACCTCGGTGTGGAACTCGACGATCGCCGCGCCGCCGGCCGGAATCAGCGTCGTCTGCACGTTCTCCTGCGGATGCGTGCCGCCTTCCTGCTGGACGCGGTCGAAGATCTCGCCGATCACGTGAAAGCTCGAGACGAGGTTCGGACCGCCGTTGCCGACGAAGAGGCGCACGGTCTCGCCGGCCTTCGCGGCGAGCGCCTTGTCGCCGGTCAGCGAGCCCTCGGCACCGTTGAACAGCACGTAGGTCGGCCTTTCGTCGATCGCCTTTTCCATGTCGAACGGCTGCAGTCCCTTCTCGCGGTATTTGCCCGTCGTGTAGAAATCGCCCTGCATCACGTAGTACTCGTGGTCGACCTTCGGCAGGCCTTCGGGCGGCTCGATGAGGATCAGGCCATACATGCCGTTGCCGACGTGCATGCCGACCGGCGCGGTCGCGCAGTGGTAGACGTAGATGCCCTGGTTGAGCGCCTTGAACGTGAAGCGCGATTCGTGGCCTGGCGCCGTGAAGCTCGACGCCGCGCCGCCGCCCGGCCCGGTCACGCCGTGCAGGTCGATGTTGTGCGGCATCTTGTTCGAAGGATCGTTGCGCAGGTGGAACTCGACGGTGTCGCCCTGTCGCACGCGGATGAAGCTGCCGGGCACGGTGCCGCCGAAGGTCCAGAACGTGTAGG
>CALFNI010000478.1 GCA_937902695.1 uncultured Rhodanobacteraceae bacterium | reverse complement strand
CCGATCTGAGCGCGGCCTTCTCCGGCGGTGCGTTGACGACCGCGAGCACGCGCACGGTCCACACCAGCGTGACGACGAGGACGAACGTCGAGACCAGCACGCCGAAATACACCCACCAGGCCGCGGTCGCGTCGTCGGCCGCGGCATTGCCGGCGGCACGCGTGCGCGAGCGCGCGACCGCCGTCAGCACGAGCGCGCAGACGATGACGACGACGGCGGCGGCAATGATCATGAGGCCCCAGGTCAGCGGCAGCGTCATGTCGGCTCTCGCGCCGGACGACTTGAGGTACGACAGCGGCAAGCCCCCGTTCACCGCGCGGCGCCCCGCGACGGCACGTGCACGGGAGCCGGACGGCTGCGCGTAAGGCACTTGCCGAGCGCGATCGTCGCGACGAGCAGGAAAACGGTGCAGCCCGGCACCCACATGACGACGCCGCCGAGCTGCTGGTCCTGCAGCGGCGTCAGGCCCCACGCATCGGTCGTGAGGAAATGCGGCGAATAGAACGCTCGCGGCGACAGCGTGATCAGCGCGCCGAGGAGTCCCATCTGCACCGACGATGCGATGCTGGCGAGGAGGCCGCCGACGAGCGCGCTCTCGTGCCGGAGCAGCGCGCTCCAGAGCCAGCACGCCGAGCCGAACAGCGTGACGTGCATCGCCCAGTAGAGCGGCGTGCTGGCGAAGGTCGCCGCGTACGCGGCCGGCGAATGCCAGAGCCACAACAGGATCGTGAAAGCCGCGGCGGCGCGCATCGGGTACGCCGAGGCGCGTTGCGGCCATCTCGTGCCCGGATGGCCGGCGAGGCCTGCGAGGACGGCATCGAGCGGACGTCCCGCGACGACGAGGGGCGCGGCCAGCAGCGTCAGGATCACGTGCTGCGTCGCGCGCGCCGAGAAGAGTGCGACCGACAGCGGACACAGCGGCGAGACGAGGGCGAGCGTCGCGATGGCCCAGCCCGAGCAGAAGAACGCGATTTCGCGCGCCTTCAGTCGTCGCGCCGTGCCGCGGAGCGCGCACGCGCCCGCCACGTAGCTGGCGAGCCAGGCGAAAAGCACCGAGAGCACGATCGGATCGAGACGCCAGTGCGTCCAGATCCCGGCCGGTGACGGCGGCAATCCGCAGTAGGCGACGACGGTCATCGGGTCCGACACGACGGCGGCTCCTTGTCTTCAGTGTTCACGGCGGCGCAGAGTCGGGAGCCGATGTCGCAAGCGCATCGATCGATGGCGCTTGAGGCCGCTGCTGCGATGACGGAGCGTGAACGCGTCTATTCTCGACGCGCGAATGCAATCGATGCTTAACATCGCGACTGCTGCGCTCGGCATTTGCAGCAGCGCGAATTGCCGCGAGCTCAGGTCGTGGCGTCGTCCGAGAGCGACATCAGGATCGCGACCATCTTTGGCGCGTTGCGGCGCACTTCGAAGAGGTGTCTTGCGATGAGCCGCGCCGAAACGACGCGGCCTTTCGCGCTCAGAACGACGAGCACGCGACGACGATCCGCCGCGTCGCGCACGCGTTCGACGAGCCCGGCGCGGCGCAGGCGTTCGACGAGATCCAGCGTCGCGCGCGGCTTCAGCAGGAGGTGCGCGGCGAGGCAGCTCGTCGTAATGCCCGCGGCTCCGGCGCTTTGGATCGCAAGCAGCGCCTGGTACGCGTCGGCGCCGATGCCGGCTTCGCGGGTCACGCGCGCGCTGAAGGCGAGGAACGAGCGGATCGTCCGGCGCAGCGTCGCCAGGTGCGCGCTGCGCTCGTCGAGCCGGGGCGGAGGAAGGTCCGATAGGCCGATGGTTGCCATGCGCGTGCCGCGAAACGGAATCGCCGACGAGTATAGGACGGCGCGCAATCGCGCGACTTTGCTGCGGCAGAGCTCGCCGGTGACCCGCCGTGGACCATCCCCTACAATGGCGGCGGGAAGTGAGGTGCGCATGCATTCGCCATCGGGTCCGCGCGTGGGCACGCCATGAGCGGAACCCTCTACATCGTCGCCGCGCCGTCGGGTGCCGGCAAATCGAGTCTCGTCAATGCGCTCCTCGAGCGCGAGCGCGACATCGTGCTGTCGATTTCGCACACGACGCGGCCGCCGCGACCCGGCGATGTCGACGGCGGGCACTATCACTTCGTCAATCGCGGCGTGTTCGAGCGGCTGATCGCCGCCGACGCGTTCCTCGAGCACGCCGAAGTGTTCGGCAATCTCTATGGCACGTCGCGCAGGGCCGTCGAGCCTTTGCTGGAGCAGGGCCGCGATGTCCTGCTCGAAATCGACTGGCAGGGCGCGCGCCAGGTGCGCGAGGTCATGCCCGACTGCGTCAGCATCTTCATCCTGCCGCCGTCGCGCGAGGAGCTCGAGCGCCGGCTGCGCACGCGCGCGGCCGACAGCGCGATCACGATCGCGCGCCGGCTCGCCGAATCGCGCGACGAGATCGCTCACGTCGCGGATTTCGATTATGTCGTCGTCAACGACCAGTTCGCCGATGCGCTCGGCGACC
>CALFNI010000477.1 GCA_937902695.1 uncultured Rhodanobacteraceae bacterium | reverse complement strand
CTCCCGGACGGCAGCAAGAAGCCGTTCGACCATCCCGTCACCGTTGCCGAAGTCGCCGCCTCGATCGGCGCGGGTCTCGCGAAGGCGACCGTTGCCGGCAGCGTCGACGGCAGGCTCGTCGACGCGAGCGATCGCATCGATCACGATGCGTCGCTGCGCATCATCACGCCGAAGGATCCCGAAGGCGTCGAGATCATCCGCCACTCAACGGCGCATCTCGTGGGCCATGCGGTCAAGCAGCTCTATCCGACCGAGAAGATGGTCATCGGGCCGGTAATCGACGACTGCTTCTACTACGACATCTGGTACGAGCGTCCGTTCACGCCCGACGATCTCGCCGCGATCGAGAAGCGCATGCGCGAGCTCATCGACAAGGACTACGACGTCGTCAAGAAGGTGACGCCGCGCGCCGAAGTCATCGACGTGTTCAAGAAGCGCGGCGAGGACTACAAGCTGCGCCTCATCGACGACATGCCCGACGAGAAGGCGATGGGCCTTTACTACCATGAGGAATACGTCGACATGTGCCGCGGTCCGCACGTGCCGAACACGCGCTTCCTGAAGGCATTCAAGCTGACGCGCATCTCGGGCGCGTACTGGCGCGGCGATTCGAAGAACGAGCAGCTGCAGCGCATCTACGGCACCGCGTGGGCCGACAAGAAGCAGCTCGACGCCTACGTCCAGCGCATCGAGGAGGCCGAGAAGCGCGACCACCGCAAGCTCGGCAAGCAGCTCGATCTCTTCCACATGCAGGACGAGGCGCCGGGCCTCGTGTTCTGGCATCCGAAGGGCTGGGCGATCTGGCAGGTCGTCGAGCAGTACATGCGCGGCGTCTATCGCACGTCGGGCTATCAGGAAGTGCGCTGTCCCGCGATCCTGGATGTGTCGCTCTGGCACAAGTCGGGTCACTGGGACAATTACAAGGACAACATGTTCTTCACCGAGTCCGAGAAGCGGACGTACGCGGTGAAGCCGATGAATTGCCCGGGTCACGTGCAGGTCTACAACCATGGCCTGCACAGCTATCGGGATCTGCCGATCCGCTACGGCGAGTTCGGCGCGTGCACGCGCAACGAGCCCTCGGGCGCGCTGCACGGGCTCCTTCGCGTGCGCGGCTTCGTGCAGGACGACGGCCACATCTTCTGCACCGAGGACCAGATGGAGGCCGAGGTGGTCGCGTTCCACGCGCAGGCGATGGCCGTCTACGAGCACTTCGGCTTCAAGGACATCGATCTCAAGATCGCGCTCCGGCCCGATTCGCGGATCGGTGCCGAGGCCGTCTGGGATAAGGCCGAGGAGGCCCTCCGGGCCGCGCTCCGCGCCTGCGGCGTCGCCTGGACCGAGCTTCCGGGCGAGGGCGCGTTCTACGGGCCCAAGATCGAGTACCACATGAAGGACTCGCTCGGCCGCGCCTGGCAGGTCGGCACGATGCAGGTCGATTTCTCGATGCCGGGCCGGCTCGGGGCCGAATATGTCGGCGAGGACTCCCAGCGGCATGTCCCGGTCATGCTGCACCGGGCGATCGTCGGCTCGATGGAGCGTTTCATCGGCATCCTGATCGAGCACCACGCTGGTGCATTCCCCGCCTGGCTAGCTCCGGTGCAGGCCGTCGTCATGAACATCACCGACGGCCAGGCCGATTTCGCCGGCGAGGTCGCGCAAACCCTTGTGGCAAAAGGATTCCGGGTCGAGGCCGACTTGAGAAACGAGAAGATCGGCTATAAAATCCGCGAACACACGCTCGAGAAGGTGCCCTATCTTCTGGTCGTCGGCGACCGGGAGAAGGAGACGGGCGCCGTTTCCGTGCGTGCTCGCTCGGGCGAGGACCTGGGTTCCATGTCCGTCGCCGATTTCGCGAAGCGTTTGGAGTCCGAAGGCGCGCGGCCCTGATCCGCGTGCCGTCGGAAGCGTCATTCCTCTAGGGAGATAACAGGTATCGCCACCGAATCGAAAGCCAACCGCAGGAACCACGAAATCCGAGTTCCGCGGGTGCGCGTGATCGGCGCAGAGGGAGAGCAGGTAGGCATTCTCTCGCGCGACGAAGCGCTGACAATGGCGCAGGAAGCCGGCCTCGACCTCGTCGAGATCCAGCCGAACGGCGACCCACCGGTCTGCCGCATCATGGATTTCGGCAAGTTCAAGTTCGAGCAGCAGAAGAAGGCGCACGCTGCGCGCAAGAAGACGAAGCAGGTCGAGATCAAGGAGCTCAAGTTCCGTCCGACCACCGACATCGGCGACTACACGATCAAGCTGCGCAACCTCCGGCGCTTCCTGGAGGAGGGCGACAAGGTCAAGATCACGATCCGCTTCCGCGGTCGCGAGATGGCCCACATGGAGCTCGGCGACGCGATGGTGAAGAAAATCGCGGCCGACATCGCCGAAGAGGCGGTGATCGAGCAGTACCCGCGCATGGAAGGGCGCCTGATGGTGATGATGGTGGCGCCGAAGAAGAAGCAATGATTTTTCGCCTCTCCCGCGCGCGGGAGGGGGATACAGGAGACCGCACACGCGGTCAGCAGCACAAGCCGGCACGAGCACGGATGGAAAGAGCGATCGAAGGATCGCCGCTCGCGCCAGTCACTAAGAAACCTAACGGAGCAATACCATGCCAAAGATGAAAACCAACCGGGCCGCCGCCAAGCGGTTCCGCAAAACCGCGTCCGGCAAGTTCAAGTGCGGACAC
>CALFNI010000476.1 GCA_937902695.1 uncultured Rhodanobacteraceae bacterium | reverse complement strand
GGAAAGCGTCAAGGGCGTCAAGAAGCTCGATCACTAGCGCCCGAAGTACACACCGCGAGCGCGAACAATCGATCACCAAACGGAGCACGACACGAATGAGGAAAGGATCAAAGGTAAATGGAAGCAGCTCGCCGGCAAGCTCAAGACGAAGTGGGGCAAGCTGACCGACGATGATCTCAAGATCGCCGACGGCAACAGCGAATACCTCGCCGGCAAGATCCAGGAGCGCTACGGCATCGCGCGGGACGAGGCCGAGCGCCAGATCCGCGATTTCGATCGCTCGCTGTAACGCAGTCGCAACGGCGAGGGCGGCATGGCCGCCCTCGCTTTCTTTCACGGAACGGAGGAGCGTGACATGGGCAAATACTTCATCGCATGGCTGCTCGGCGTACCGGCCGGGCTGCTGATCCTGATCTACGTCTTTACCCATCTCTTCTGACGGCATCGGCGGAACGGCTCCGCGGCGACCACCGACCCTGCATGGCCGCCGACGCGTCCGCGCCGCCGATCGCTGAAGTCCGCGCGTACGCGGCGGCGGCCGGCCTCGTCTATGTCGTGGACGATGCGCCCGGCATCACGCGCCGCCGGGCCGGGCGGGCCTTCGTTTATTTCGACGCCGATCGCCGGCGGGTCCGCGAGGCGCGCGTGCTCGATCGCATCCGCATGCTGGCGATACCGCCGGCCTATTCGAACGTCTGGATCTGCGCCGACCCGCGCGGCCATCTGCAGGCAACCGGCCGCGATGCGCGCGGCCGCAAGCAATACCGCTATCACGCGAAATGGCGTGCGATGCGCGACGCCGGCAAGTTCGAGAGGCTGATCCGGTTCGGCGAACGGCTGCCGCATCTGCGGCGCATCCTGCGGCGCGATCTTGCGTTGTCCGGCCTGCCCGAGGCGAAAGTGCTGGCGGTGATCGCGAGCCTCCTGCTCGAGACGGGCGTGCGCGTCGGCAACGAGGAATACGCACGCAGCAACGGCTCCTATGGCCTCACGACGCTGCGCGATCGGCACATCACGTTCCTGCGCGAGGGGCGCGCGGTGCTGCGCTTCCGCGGCAAAAGCGGTCAGGCCCAGGAAGCACGCGTCGACAATGCGCGGCTCGTGCGCATTCTGAGACGCTGCCAGCAGTTGCCGGGACAGTTCCTGTTCCAATACGTCGACGATGACGGCGCACGCAAGCCCGTCGATTCCGGCATGGTGAACCAGTACCTTCGCGACGCTATGGGCGAGGAGTTCACGGCGAAGGATTTCCGCACGTGGGGCGGCACGGTCAGCGCGATCGCGCTGCTGGCGAAGACGCCGCTGCCCGAATCGCGTGCCGAACGGCCGTTCAAGGCGGCGATCGCCGATGTGGTCAGGGCTGTCGCGGACCGGCTCGGGAATACGCCTGCCGTGTGCAGGAGCTCGTACATCGATCCGCGGGCGTTCGAAGCATGGCGCGCGGGGCGCCTGCATCGCGCCGTTCCGCCGGAGGCGGTGCGCGCGACGCGCACGTTCGAAACGATCGCGTTGAGGTTGTTGCGGAAGGAGCCCGCGCTTCTCAAGCGGAGGAAGCGCTGAATCGGGTCAGGATGCGCATCGCCCCGGATCCATGGCGGGGCGGCCGCGTGGGCGCGCGGCCACCCTGCCGTTCCGTCAAATCTTCCCGAGCAGCAACAGGATGATCAGGATGACGACGAGCAGACCGATGCCGCCGCTCGGGTAGTAGCCCCAGCTGCGGCTGTAAGGCCAGGTCGGCAGGCCGAAAATCAAAAGCAGGATCAGGACGATCAGGATGATGGTGCCGGTGCTCATGGACTCGCTCCTCGTTGTCTTCGTTGGGTCAGGACAGGATTGCGCTCGAGACGCGTTCGCTGCGCAGCACGCGAAGGTCGCTCTCGATGTCGCTTGGCAGCGCGCCGATGCCGTACGTGCCGGCCAGATACTCGGGCGCGACCTCGGGGCTTCGCTCGGAGCGGTCGAACAGGACTTCGGCATTGCCGTTCGCCCAGACGGTGACGTCGAAATGGAGCGATGCGAGATGGACGGCTCTCGCCACTTCGGCGAGATCGCCGCGCAGCGATCCGGCATAGACGGCCTTGCTGCGACGAGAGGGGACGGACGAAACCGCTGTCTCGAAGTGGCGCATGGATATCTCCCGCGAAGGATTCTCTGGAATCGATAGTTCAATTCACCCCGATCGAAGCGGCGGCGATGACCGCATCCTTGCGGAACATCGTCGTCGCCTAAACGCGCATCTACGTTAATCGCGACAATTCGAATGACGCATTAATGCAGACAGGTCTCTGAACGCGTGTCAGGATCGATTCATTGTGCGGATGCAGCGCGGGAAACGGCCTCAGCCGTTACGTACGGGCGAATCGCGAACCCTCGGCCGCGCTGCGGGCAAAATCGCCCACGCCGCAGCGCACGCGCCCGGCGAGCGCTCCGCCGGCGGTTATGGAAGAATTACCGTTAATCGCGCGTTGCGCGACGCGCCAATATCGTCCGCCCCCGGTTCAACGGCTGGGCTCGATCGAAACGTGGCGGACGCATATTCCATCTCTCGAGGACCGCTTTTGCCTGATACACGCGCAAGCGCGTTGCCGGGATTCCCGCGCTGGGAGGAATCGTCGGTCCGCCTCATCGTCATCTTCATCGCCCTGTTGCTGATCGTCGGGCTCGCCTACGTGATCCGCTCGCGCATCACGAACGCGACGCTGGATTCGATGCAGTGGGTCTCGCACACGCACGAAGTCAAGTCGACCCTGTTCGAGCTCGCCGCGGGGCTGAACGAAATGGAGGCATCGGCGTTCGCGGCGCAGAACGATCCGTTGTCCAAGGAGGCCGCGCACCGCTACGGCGAAGCCCGCGCGCGCTACACGCCGCTGCTGCAGCGGCTGCGCGAGCTGACGCGCGACAATCCCGAGCAGCAGGAGCGCATCGGCATGCTGCGGGTGCAGGCCGAAGGACGCGTCAAGCTGTTCGACGCAGCGCTGCTCGAGCGCGCCGCAGGCCGCAACACCGAGGCGGGGCAGGGCCTCGCGACGGCGGTCACGCGCTTTCCGATCGACGGCGTGCTGAAGGCGATCGTCGACGACGAGGAGCACCTCGTCGCCGAGCGCCAGAACGTCGTCGAGCGGCGGGCCGCGATGGGTGGCTGGATCATCGGCGCGGTCTCGCTGATCCAGCTCCTTCTGCTCGCGGCGATCGTCTGGGGCTCGGAGAACCAGCTGCGCCGGCGTCTCGCCGCCGAAGCGGCGGCGCGCCAGGCCGTCGAGCGGGCGCAGCTGATCCTCGCTACCGTGCGCGAGCCGATCGCGGTGGTTACGCGCGATCTCAGGATCCTGACCTGCAACCAGGCGTTCACCGACTACTACGGGCTCGAGCACGACGCCACGCTCGGCGAAAGCACGGCGTGGAACGATCCCGTGCTGCTGCAGCGCATGCGCGACGTCCCGCTGACGCGCCGCGAGATCTGGGACTACGAGCTTCCGCAGGCCGTCGGTTCCAGCGAATCGATGCGCCACGTCGTCGTCAACGCGCGGCCGATGCAGCTCCCCGATGCGCACGACGCCGCGATCCTGCTGACCATCAGCGACGTGACCGCGCGCAAGCAGTTCGAAGGGCAGGTGCTCGAGCTCAACCGCCAGCTCGAAGGCAAGGTCGCGCAGATCTCCGATTCGAACCGCGAGCTCGAGGCGTTCACGTATTCGGTGTCGCACGATCTTCGCGCACCGCTGCGCCA
>CALFNI010000475.1 GCA_937902695.1 uncultured Rhodanobacteraceae bacterium | reverse complement strand
TCAAGGCCACGCGCGAGAACCTCGATCGCGTGCGCGACGTGCGCGACGAAGTCGAAAAGCAGCTCGCCCATCTGCAGCGCCAGGCGCGCGCCGCCGAGCGCTGGCAGGGCTACAAGGGCGAGCAGAAGAAGAAGGAAGCCGAGCTCAAGGCCCTCGGCCTTCGCGAAGCGCAGGCGGCCGTCGTCGCGCACTCGGCCGCGCTGCGCAAGGCCGAGCTCGGCATCGAGGAACAGGTCGCCGCGCAACGTCATTGCGAGGCCGAGCTCGAAACCGGGCGCGAGACGCACGCCGCAAGCGCCGAGGCGCTGAACAAGGTGCAATCCGAGGTCTACCGCGTCGGCGCGGAGATTGCGCGCGTCGAGCAGCAGATCCAGCACCACAAGGAGATGACCGAGCAGCTGACGCGCGCCCGCGAGGAAACCGAGCGCGCGCACGCCGAGCTCGCGGCGCACATCGCCGACGATTCGAAGCGTCGCGACGAAGTGAGCCGGCATCTCGCCGACGCCGAGCCGAAGATGGCCGCGCTTCGCAGCGCCGACGAGCAGGCGGCCGAAGCCGCGCGCATCGCCGAGACGAAGCTCGGCGAATGGCAGGCGAACTGGGATTCGCACGCCGGCGTCTCCTCGCAGGCGACGCAGTCGGCCGAGGTCGAGCGCACGCGCATCGACTATCTCGACCGGCAACTGCTGCAGGCCGACCAGCGCCGCACGACGCTCGAAGCCGAGCGCGCCGCGGCGAATGTCGATGACCTCGCGCAGGCGCTGCAGGCGCTCGAAGCGCAGCACACGGCCGCACAGGCGGACGTCGAGGCCGTGCAGCGCGCGCTCGACGAGCGCCGCATGTCGGCCGAAAGCCTGCTCGAGCGCGAGCGCGCGGCGCATACCTCGCTGAGCGCGAAACGCGGCGAGATCGAAGCCGTGCGCGGACGGCTCGCTTCGCTCGAAGCATTGCAGCACGCGGCGCTCGGCGAGACCGGCACGGCCGCGAAAGAATGGCTGCAGCGCGCGGGGCTCGGCCATCCGCGCCGGCTCGGCGAGACGCTGCAGGTCGATGCCGGCTGGGAGCGCGCCGTCGAGACGGTGCTCGACGGCTGGCTCGAAGCGGCATTGATCGACAATCCGCTGGGCGCGCTGGACGCTCTCGGATCGCTCGAATCGGCGGATCTCACGCTGATGGCCTCCTCCGACGGCGACGTCGACGCGCCGCACGGGACGCTCGCCGCGCACACGCGCGGACCGGCCGCGGCGCGACGCCTGCTTGCGCGCGTGCGCGCGGCCGCGTCGCTCGACGAGGCGCGCGGCATCGCCGCACGGCTCGACGAGGGCGAGACCGTCGTCACGCCGGGCGGCGAATGGCTCGGCCGCGGTTTCGCCCGCGTGCTGCGCGGCGCGGGCTCGCAGATCGGCGTGATCGCGCGCGAGCGCGAGATCCGCGAAGCGAAGGAGCGCGCTGACGCGCTCGAACGCGAGATCGCCACGCATGTCGAGGCCGCGGCGACCGGCAAGCAGGCGCGCATCGAAGCCGAGCAGGCGCGCGACGACGCGCAGCGTGAGGTCTACACGGCGCACCGGCGTCTCGCCGAGCTTTCGGGCCAGCTGCAGAGCCAGCGCGGCCGCATCGACAGCGCGCGCGAGCGCGCGACGCGCATCGACGCCGAGCTCGAAGAGATCGGCAGGAAGATCGCCGGCGACCGCGATCAGGCACGCGAGGCGCGCGGCCGGCTGGAAGCGGTCGTCTCGCAGATGGGCGAGCACGAGTTGCGGCGGCAGACGCTCGACAGCGAGCGGCGCGCATTGCTCGAAGCGCGCGAGGAAGCGCGCATGAATGCGCGCGAGGCCCGCGAGAGCGCGCACCAGATGGCGCTGTCGGTCGAGTCGCGACGCTCCGCGCTCGCCTCGCTCGAACAGTCGCTGCAGCGCATGCAGGGCCAGCTTGCGCAGTTCGAGCTGCGCCGCACCGAGATTGCCGCGCAGCTTGCATCGGGATCGAGTCCCGTCGCGGGTCTCGAAGAGGAGCGGCAGACCTATCTGAACCAGCGCCTCCTCGTCGACCGGCAGCTCGTCGAAGCGCGCCAGGCGTTGCAGGAACAGGATGCCGAGCTCCGACGTCTCGAGCAGCAGCGCCACGAGATCGAGCAGCTGCTCAACGAACGCCGCGAGGCGATCGGCCAGATGCGGCTCGCCGAGCAGGAGCATCGACTGCACGCGCAATCGCTCGCCGCCGCGATCACCGAGGCGGGTTTCGCGCTCGAGGAGATTCTCGCCGCGCTCCCGGCCGAAGCCGAGGCCGAGCACTGGCAGGGCGAGCTCGCCGAGCTCGAGCAGAAGATCAGGCGCCTCGAGCCGGTCAACCTCGCGGCGATCCAGGAGTTCGACGAGCAGTCGCAGCGCAAGACCTACCTCGACGCGCAGCTCACCGATCTCACCACCGCGCTGGAAACGCTCGAGGGCGCGATCCGCAAGATCGACAAGGAAACGCGCGCGCGCTTCAAGGAGACGTTCGACCGCGTCAACGCCGGCATCCAGGAACTGTTCCCGCGGCTGTTCGGCGGCGGGCACGCATATCTGGAGATGACCGGCGAGGATCTCCTCTCGACCGGCGTCACGATCATGGCGCGGCCGCCCGGCAAGCGCGTGAGCTCGATCTCGCTGCTTTCGGGCGGCGAGAAGGCGCTGACCGCCGTCGCGCTCGTGTTCTCGATCTTCCGCCTCAACCCCGCGCCGTTCTGCCTCCTCGACGAGGTCGACGCGCCGCTCGACGAGGCCAACATCGGCCGCTTCTCGAGCCTCGTCACCGAGATGAGCGAGCGCGTGCAGTTCATCTTCGTCACGCACAACAAGGGCACGATGGAAGCCGCGCGCCAGCTCTGCGGCGTTACCATGCGCGAACCCGGCGTGTCGCGGCTCGTGCAGGTCGATCTCGAAGAAGCCGCTAAACTCGCCGGTGCTGCCTAGCCGGAGGACGCTGGATGGAACAGCCCGCACTGAGCGCAACCGAGTTGCGCGTGATCGTCGCCGTCATCGGCGTCTTCGTGCTGGCGCTGATCTATTTCTTCGGGCGTCCGAGAAAGCCCGGCCAGGGCGAACGGCGCGCAGCCAAGCGCGCCGAGGACGCGCGCATCGAGCCGACCCTCGGCCCTGCCGACGGCCAGCCGGAGCAGGGCGAGCTCGACGTGTCGCTGCGTGCCGAGCTCGACCGGCTCGGGCAGGGCATGGCGGCGAAGCCGTCGCGCTCGTCGGTCGGCGTCCGGCCCGACCGCAAGATCGAGCGCATCGTGACGCTGTTCGTCGCGGCGCGGCCGGGCGAGATGCTGCCCGGCTCCGACGTCGTCGTCGCGGCCGAAAAGGCCGGGCTCCAGTTCGGCGACATGGGCATCTTCCATCGGCTCGCGTCGGGCAAGGCCGAGGAAGGGCCTGTTTTCAGCATGGCGAACATGGTCAAGCCCGGAAGCTTCGACATGACGCGTCTCGATTCGATCGAGACGCCGGGCGTCACGCTGTTCATGACGCTGCCCGGTCCGCTGCCGGCGCTCGATGCATGGGAAATGCTGCTGCCGACGGCGCAGCGGCTCGCCGAGCTGCTCGACGCGAGCGTGCTCGACGAAGAACGCAACGCGCTCGGGCGTCAGCGCATCGCGCACCTTCGCGACGAGCTTCGCGCATGGGATCGCAAGCAGGAGCGCAACCAGATCAAGCCCGGACGCTGACGCCGCGCGTCAACGCGCGCCGGCCGGCGCTGCGGTCGGTGTCGCGTGCGCGGCCCACGGATCGGGCACGTCGCGCGGATCGGGCACGTTGAGCCGTTTCGCCAATGCGGCGAGGCGCGGGTCGCCGCGCAGTGCCGGGGCGAAGATCGGATCCTCGTAGATGATCGCGACGCCCGGATCGCCGATCGCGTAGCTCTTGTCGGCCCAGGCGAACGCGTTGTCCGCATCGCCGCGGAGCGCATAGATCTCGGCGATATAGAACGCATTCGATTCACCGTCGAGGCGGATCGTCTCGGCGAGCTCGGCTTCGCCGGCGGCGACGTTGCCGGCGGCGAAGTCGGCCATCGCGAGCGCGGCGCGCCGCGTGGCCGGGTCTGTCTCCGCGCGCGCGGCCGCGAGCGCCTCCTGGAATCGCGCGTGCTTGATGTAGGCCTGCGCGAGGATGAGATGGAAGCCGGCCGCCGACGGCTGCAGGTCGATCGCCTGCCGGAGCTCGGCTTCGGCTTCGTCGAGCCTGCCGAGTCCGAGCAGGAACTGGCCCATGTTGAAGTGGAACTGCGCGTTGAGCGGCTCCATCGCGAGCACCTTGCGCATCATCACGACGGATTCGTCGAGCCGGCCGAGGCAGCCGGTGACGTCGGCGAGCTGATACAGCGTTTCCGGATTGCCGGGATCGAGCGCGACTGCCTTCTTCAGCGTCGCCTCGCCGGCGCGCAGGTCAAACTGCGACCACGACTGGTTGATGCCGAGCACGCCCATCGCGACCGCCGAGCGCGGATCAAGCGCGAGCGCCTTTTCGGCGTTCGCGCGCGCCTCGGGCGCGATCGACCTGCGCTCCTCGCCGGTCGCGACCCAGTCGACGAACCACTGCTGCGCGTTCGCGAGGCGCGCATAGGCCATCGAATACGCCGGATCGAGCTCGATCGCGCGCCGGTAGAACGCGACGGCCTGGAAGTGATCGTCCCGATTGCGCCGCGCGGCGTGGAAGCGGCCCTGCAGCAGGGCGTAGTACGCATCGAGATTGCCGCCGGGCGGCTTGTCGGCGGATTCCGGCGCGCCGCCGAGGAGTTTCGCCTTCAGTGCGCTGGCGACCGCCGTCGCGATCTCCGCCTGCATCGCGAACACGTCCTTCAGCTGGCGATCGTATGTCTGCGACCAGAGCGTGCTGCCGTCGGACGCCTTCACGAGCGAGGCGACGATGCGCACCGTGTCGCCTTGCTTGCGCACCGAGCCCTCGAGCAGCGTCGCGACGCCGAGCTTGGCGCCGATGGCGGCCGTGTCGACCTGATCCTTGCCGCGAAAGCGGAACGAAGAGCCGCGGCCGATGACCTTCAGCGTCTCGACCTGCGCGAGCGCGGAGATCAGCTCCTCGGACAATCCATCGGAGAAGTAGTCCTGCTGCGGGTCGCCGCTTTCGTTGAGCAACGGGAGCACTGCGATCGACTTCTGCGGGATTGCGGCGTCGCTGGCGGCATCGGCACCACGGCGTCCGACGAGGCGATCCGCGAGCAGGAGCACGACCGCAATCGAAAGCACGCCGAAGATCGCGAAATCGAGCGTGCGGCGCGTGCGGCGCGTGTCCGATCCGGCAGACTCGACGTCGCTCTCGCGCTTGAGGCCCGAGGGCGTCAGCTCGAAGTACCAGGCGAACGCGATCCAGAACGGAAATCCGATGCCGGCCGCGACGAGGAACCCGCGCGTGACCCACTCCGGCGCGCCGATCGTCGGCCCGAGCTGCGCGATGCCCTGCGCGAGCGCCCAGATCGCGCCGACGTACAGGACGGCTGCGCGGACCACGTTGCGGCGCTTGAGCTCGGCGAAGAGGCGGTTCATGGCCGTGCGTTGATCCTCATTCGCGCGTCGCGTCGTCAGAATACGCGCTCGCGAGCGTCGAGAGGTGCGCGCGCTCGGCGTCGCGCAGAAACGGCGCGATCAGAACCATGACCTGATGGATGCCGCGACCGAGGTCGAGCGATTCGACCTCGGTCCTGAGGCCGCGCACGGCGCTGAAGCTCAGCCAGAACGTCGCGACGAGCAGGACGTTCTCGGCCACCAGCCGGATCTCGCCGTCGCTCGCGTGCATGACGCCGGCGCGGACGAGACCGCGCATCATTGCGGCGGCGCTGGTGGCGGCGCGCGTCATGATCCGCGCGAAGCGGAGCTTGAGCTTGCGGTTCCGGGCGAGGATGTCGACGAGGTCCCGATACACGAACCGGTACGCCCACATGCACTCGAACACGAGGTGGAGCTGCAGCCAGATGTCCTCGAGATTCGGCAGGCGCTCTTCGGGAACCAGCAGTGCGTCGTCGATGCGCGTCTCGTAGCGCGAGAACAGCTGCTCGACGATGTCGTCCTTGTTGCGGAAGTGGTAGTAGAGATTGCCGGGGCTGATCCCGAGCTCGTCGGCGATGTGGTTGGTCGTGACGTTCGGCTCGCCGGCCGCGTTGAACATCGCGAGGCTGGCGTCGAGGATGCGCTCGCGGGTCTGGCGCGCCATGCCGCGAAGCCGGTTCGTGCCCGGATCAGCCGCCGAGCTTCATCACGAGGTCGATGTACTTCTGCATCGCCTCGTCGACCTTCATGCCCTTGAGCTTCGCCCATGCCTCGTACTTGGCGGTGCCGACGAAATCGAAGAAGCCGGGCTTGGGTCCGGACACGTCGCCTTCCGATCCCTGTTTGTACAGCGCGTAGAGCTTCAGCAGCGTGTCGTTGTCGGGACGTTCGGGCAGTTTCTTGACGTCTTCGGCCGCCTTCTCGAAGCGCGCCTTCAGATCGGACATGGCTCACCCGCGGTGCAGTGCATGCGAAAGGCGAGCTTACATCAGCGCAAACCGAAGTGCGTAGCCACATCCGAGGAGGCGACGCTATGCTTCGACGGCGGCAAGACGGACCAGCGGGGAGCGAGCCATGACTTACTTCGTCACCGGCGCGACCGGTTTCATCGGCGGCCATCTCGTGCACAAGCTCCTCGAACGCAAGGGCACCGTCTACTGCCTCGTGCGCAAGGAGTCGGCGTCGAAGTTCGAGGCGCTGCGCGAACGGCTCGGTGCCGACGCGAAGCGCCTCGTCGCCGTGACCGGCGATCTTGCGAAGCCCAGGCTCGGCGTATCGGCGCAGGCCGCGGCCCAGCTCAACGGGAAGATCAAGCACGTCTTCCACCTCGCCGCGCTCTACGACATTGCGGTCAGCGCGGAGCAACAGGTCGCCGCGAACGTCGACGGCACGCGCAACGCGCTCGCGTTCGCCGATTCGGTCAAGGCCGGCACGTTCCATCACGTGAGCTCGATCGCGGCGGCCGGCCTTTATCAGGGCGTCTTCCGCGAGGACATGTTCGACGAAGCCGAGAACCTGGACGATCCGTATTTCCGCACGAAGCACGATGCCGAGGCGCTGGTGCGCAGGGAATACGCGCGGCCGTGGCGCGTCTACCGGCCCGGTCTCGTGATCGGCGATTCGACGACCGGCGAGATCGACAAGATCGATGGGCCGTACTACTTCTTCCGGCTCATCAAGAAGCTGCGCGAGACCCTGCCGCCGTGGATGCCGACCATCGGCCTCGAAGGCGGACGCATCAACCTCGTGCCGGTCGACTGGGTCGCCGCGGCGCTCGACCATCCGCACATCGT
>CALFNI010000474.1 GCA_937902695.1 uncultured Rhodanobacteraceae bacterium | reverse complement strand
GGCCTTTTTCTTTTTGCAGGCTGGCGCCCGGCGGTCTTAGGAACAGGGGGAATCCAAGAGGACCAGGTGCCGGGCGCCAGGAACCGAAAACCCGGATCGCGAGCACCGCACCCATCGAAGCCGCCGAACGAAAAGCTCGGCGGCTTTTTCGTATCGGCGACCGAACCGTAGCGGCATCGGCGAATGGCAGACTGTGACGACCGTCGCGGATTCCTGGCACGCGCAGGATCGGTCGTGACAGCGCGGTCAGAATCGGACGCGCCTCGTCAGAACTGACACGCGATTCCTCGACGGCACGCGCCTGCGGCGAACTCGCCTGCATGCGATCGGGACCCGATCTTGCGTTGGCACGCTGCTTGCTCAATCCCTCGCACGGATAACTGGAGTCGGCGTCATGAGCAACCTTGCGAGCCTGAGCATCAATCCGCTGTTCCTGCGTCACGATCTGATGATCGAGCTGGGTCGCCTCGAGATGGCGATCGACGACGTGCGCCTGACGCAGCCTGCCGCGAACGATCGCAGCTCGCTCGTCAACGAGCTCGAGTCGAAGTGCGCGCGCATCAACGAGGCGCTGAGCAAGCTCCCCGCCTGAGCGTCTGGAAAAAAAACGTCCAGGGAAGGCCGCGCGTTGCGCGGCTTTTTCGTTTCTGCCGATAGCGCATCGCCCCCTGTTTCATGACAGCGCGATGCGCGATCAGGCCAATGCGCGACCGACGAGGTCGGCAAGGTCCGGCGAGCTCTCGCGCCGTGCCGCGAGCCGCTCCAGCTCATGGCGCATCAGCGCACGCCGGATCGGCTCGAAGCTCCGCCACGGCCCGAACGCCGTCACGACGCGCGCCGCCACTTGCGGATTGATCGCGTCGAGCCTGACGACGGCATCGGCGACGAACCGGTACGACGCGCCATCGGCGCGATGGAACGCGCGCGGATTCCGGTGCGCGAACGCGACGAGCAGCGCATAGACGGCGTTCGGCGTATTCCAGCGGAACGCCGGGTGCGTCGTCAGCGCCTCGACGCGCGCGAGCGTCTCCGGCACGGCGCGCGTCGCCTGCACCGAGAGCCACTTGTCGAGCACCATCGCGTCGTCTGCGTAGCGCGCCGCGAATGCATCGAGCGAGGCTTGCGCATCGGTCGCGCCGGTCGCGACGAGCACGCCGAGCGCAGCAAGCCGATCGGTGAGGTTCTGCGCGCCGACGAACTGCGCGCGCGCGAGCTCGAGATGTCGCACGTCGACACGGCAGAGCGCGGCGAGACACGCGTTGCGCAAGCGGCGCCGTGCCTGCGCCGGCGGCGCGACGTCCGCGCCGCCGCCTTCGAGCGCCTTGTAGCGCGCGAGCAGTGACGTCGCGAGCGCCTGCGCCAGCGCCGTCTCGATCTGCGCGCGCGCGCGGTGGACCGCCTCCGGATCGATGTCGGCCAGGCCCGACATCAGCGCCGACGCATCGGCGATCGCGAGGATCTCACCCGCGAGCGCAGGATCGACGGCCGTGTCGTCGAGCACGGCGCCGACGGCGTCCGTCCAGAGCTTCAGCAGCGCCGCATCGAGCTCGCCCGTCGCAAGGGACGCCGCGAACAGCCGGCGTGCGAGCGCATCGGCCGCGAACCAGCGGTTGAAGCCGTCGGTGTCGTGGCGGACTATGCGCGCGAGCGCCGCATCGTCCGCGCTCTGATCCAGACGCACCGGCGCGGAGTAGCCGCGCAGGATCGAAACCGTCGGCGGTTCGGCGACGTCGACGAAGCGGAACGTCGCCTCGTCGGCGTCGAGCGGCAATACGCGCTCGGCCGGCGTCGCGCGTTCCTCGCCGTCGAGGCGGACACGCAGCGGTGCGCCATTGCTGCCGAAGAGCTGCACCGCGACCGGCAGCGGCAACGCGTGCTTGCGCGGCTGGTTCGGCGTCGGCGGCGTTCTCTGCGCGAGCGTGATCTCGTAGCGCTTCGCCTGCGCATCGTGGCGCCCGCGCACGGCGAGCTGCGGCGTGCCGGCCTGGTTGTACCAGCCGAGCCATGCCGAGAGATCGCGTCCGTTCGCGTCGCCGAGCGCGGCAAGGAAATCCTCGACGGTCGCCGCGCGGCCGTCGTTGCGCTCGAAATAAAGATCGAGGCCGCGCCGGAAGCCGTCGCGCCCGAGCAGCACGGCCAGCATGCGCACGATCTCTGCGCCCTTGTCGTAGACGGTGGCCGTGTAGAAGTTGTTGATCTCGGCGTAGCGGTCGGGCCGCACCGGATGTGCAAGCGGTCCTGCGTCCTCGCTGAACTGCGAGCGCCACAGCGTCTTGACGTCCTCGATGCGGCGCAGCGTGCGCGAGGCGAGGTCCGATTCGAACTCCTGCTCGCGATAGACCGTGAGGCCTTCCTTCAGCGACAGCTGGAACCAGTCGCGGCAAGTGACGCGGTTGCCGCTCCAGTTGTGGAAATACTCATGCCCGACGACCGCGAGCACGTGACGGTAGTCGTCGTCGGTCGCGTGCTCGGGATCGGCGACGAGATACTTGGCGTTGAAGACGTTGAGGCCCTTGTTCTCCATCGCGCCCATGGTGAAATCGCGCGTCGCGACGATGTGGAACACGTCGAGATCGTAGGCGCGTCCGAAACGCTCCTCGTCCCAGCGCATCGCCATCTTGAGGCATTGCATCGCCCATGCGCAGCGCGCGACGAGGTTCGCTTCGGCGTGGATGAAGAGCCGTACATGCCGGCCTTCGCTCGTCGTGTACTCGTCCTCGATGCGCTCGAGCTTGCCGGCGACGAGCGCGAAGAGATAGCTCGGCTTCGGATGCGGATCGACGAAGCGGGCGAAGTGGCGTCCGTCGGGCAGGTCGCCGCTGCCGTCGCAGTTGCCGTTGGCGAGCAGCAACGGAAAGCGCGCCTTGTTCGCGCGCAGCGTCACCGTGTAGCGTGCGAGCACGTCGGGACGGTCGACGAACCACGTGATGCGGCGAAACCCCTCGGCTTCGCATTGCGTGAGCAGGAAACCGGTCTCGCGCTGCCCGCTGAGGTAGAGGCCCTGCAGCGCCGTGTTGCGCTCCGGCACGATCAGCGAGCGCGTCTCGATCGTCGCGGCGCGCCTGAGATTGCGGATCGTGAGGCCGCGCGCATCGACGTCGTATGCATCGTCGCCGATCGCGTGCCCGTCGACGCGAAGCTCGAGCAATTCGAGCCCTTCGCCGTCGAGACGCAACGGCAAACCTGCCTGTTCCGGGTCGGGCTCGACGCGCAGGCGCGCGACCACCGTCGTCGCCGCGGGATCGAGATCGAGCTCGAGCTCGACGCTATCGACGCGCCATGCCGGCGCGCGATAGTCGCGCAGGAAAACGGTCGGCTTGGCGCCGGCGGCAGGGTTCATCGGTGGGGACGCACGAAATGACTTGCGGCAGGCTAGCATGCGCGAAGCGGCCGCGTGTATCGTGCGCGGCAACGCGAAACGACCGCAGGCCGCTCCGATGTCCGCCACCTCCGATCCGGCCGAAATCGACCTGCCGGATTTTGCCGCCGTCGAGTCCGCCGCCGCACGCATCGCGCCGCACGCGCAGAAGACGCCGGTGCGCACGTCGCGTTCGATCGACGCCGCAGCCGGCGCCGAGCTCGTCTTCAAATGCGAGAACCTGCAGCGCGCAGGCGCGTTCAAGTTTCGCGGCGCGAGCAACGCGATCTGGTCGCTGCCGGACGACGTCGCCAGGCGCGGCGTCGTCACGCATTCGTCGGGCAATCACGGCGCCGCGGTCGCGCTGGCGGCGACGACGCGCGGCATCGCGGCGCACGTCGTCGTGCCCGACGGCGCGGTCAAGGCCAAGGTTGCCGCGATCGAGCGCTACGGCGCGACGCTGCACCGCTGTCCGCCGACGATGGCCGCGCGCGACGCCGCGGTGGAGCGGCTCCTCGCCGAGACCGGCGGCACGCTCGTGCATCCGTACATGACACCGGCCGTGATCGCCGGGGCCGCGACGGCGGCGCTCGAGCTGATCGGCGAAGCCGGACCGTTCGATGCGCTGATCGCGCCGCTTGGCGGCGGCGGCCTGATCGGCGGCAGCGCGATCGCGTCGCGCGCGCTCGCGCCCGGCATGCGCATCTTCGCGGCCGAGCCCGAGGGCGCGGCCGACGGATACGAATCGATGCGGCGCGGCCAGCGCGTCACCGAGCTCAAGCCCGACACGATCTGCGACGGCCTGCGCGCGATCATCGGCCCGATCAACTTCGAGCTGCTGAGGAAATACCAGGTGACCGTACTGCCCGTCGCCGACAGCGAGACGATCGCAGCGATGCGCATGATGTTCGAGCGCATGAAGCTCGTCGTGGAGCCGTCCAGCGCGGTCGCGCTCGCCGCCGTCATCAGGTATCGCGAGCATTTCGCCGGCCGGCGCGTCGGCGTCGTCGTGTCCGGCGGCAACGTCGATCTCGATGCGCTGCCGTGGTGAAAGGAGCCCTCCATGTGGACTGACGCGATCCTCGCCTACCTGCACTTCGCCGCGATCTTCTCGCTGCTCTGGTTTCTCGCGAAGGAATGGACGCTGCTTCGCGCCGGCGCCGCGAGCGTCGACGTCGAGCGCATCGCGAGAGCCGACGTCGGATTCGGCGCGACGGCCGGCCTCGTGCTCGTGACCGGCGCGCTTCGCGCCGCCTTCGGCGCGAAGGGCTGGGCGTTCTATGCGCACAACCCGGCCTTCCACGTGAAAGTGACGCTGTTCGTGATCGTCGGCCTGATCTCGATCGCGCCGACGCTGCAGTTCCTGCGCTGGCGCAAGGCCCATCGCGCGGACGCGGCGTTCCGCATAACCGACGCCGAATGGACGCGTGCGCGGCGCTTCCTGATGATCGAGCTGCATCTGATCGCGCTGATTCCGCTGATGGCCGTGATCATGTCGCGCGGCCTGTGGCGGATGTAGCGAAACGGCTACGCGCGTGGGTCCCGCCGCACGCTGACGATCGCGAGCGCGACGCAGATCGCGACGATGCCGATGCTCTCGGACACTGACGGCACCTCGCCGAGCAGCAGCCAGGCGAAGCCGAGGCCCGCGATCGGAATGACGAGACTCGAAAGGCCGGCGATGTTCGCCGGCAGCTTCTCGACGACATACGACCAGAGCAGCCAGGCGAGCCCGCTCGAGAGCACGCCGTTGTATAAGAGCGCGCCGACGAGATACGGCGTCCATTCGATCGGCTTTCCGGGCACCGCGAGCGCGATCGCGACGAGCAGCAGCGTGCCGAAGAACATCTGCCAGGTCGTCAGCGAGAGCGCGGTCGCGCCGCAGCGCTTGAAGAGCCGCTTCGACAGGACGACGCCGAGCGCCCAGCAGACGCCGCCGAGCACCGCGAGCACGGCGCTCCGGTTGCCGCCGAGCCCATGCCACGGCTCGAGGATGAAGACGAGGCCGAGCGCGGCGATCGCGAGACTGATCCACTGTCGCGCGCCCGGCCGGTCGGCGAGGATCAGCCACGAGAACAGCACGACCCAGAACGGCATCGTGTACGCGAGGAGCGCCGTCTTGCCCGCGCCGCCGCTGACCAGCGCCCATTGCACGAACGCCTGGAAGCCCGCCGTCTGCGCGAAGCCGATCAGCGCCGTCTGCAACAGCGGCGGCGGCGTCGGCGATTCGCGGCGAAGCACCATCACCGCGCCGAGCACGAGCGTGCCGAACACGTAGCGCAGCGCCGAGAAGTCGAATGGGCCGACATATCGGAGCACCTGCTTCAGCACGATCCAGTTGAAGCTCCAGATCAGCGTCAGCACGACCAGCGCGACGGCCGCGTAATGGCGGGGCGAGATGCGAAGCGGCACGGATTGGGCATCGAACGCGCGGCAGTGCGCGCGAAGCGCCGTATGATACGAGATCGGGAGCGGAGCGAAGAACATGGCGGGAGCGGTGAAGCGCTGCAGCTGGGCGGATTCGAGCGACTTGATGCGCGCCTACCACGACACCGAGTGGGGCGTGCCGCTGCACGACGATCGCGCGCTGTTCGAGTTCATCTGCCTCGAAGGCGCGCAGGCCGGGCTTTCCTGGAGCACGGTCCTCAACAAGCGCGAAAACTACCGCCGTGCATTCGCCGACTTCGACATCGCGCATTGCGCACGCCTGACCGACCGCCGCATCGAATCGCTGCTCGGCGACCCCGGCATCATCAGGAATCGCATGAAGGTGACGTCGGTGCGGGACAACGCGCGCGCGGCGCTCGAGGTGATCGGGGAACACGGCAGCCTCGACATCTATCTCTGGTCGTTCGTCGACGGCAGGACGATCCGCAATACGCGGCGCGGCAACGGCGACGTGCCGGCGACGACGCCGATCTCCGATCGCATGAGCAAGGCGCTGGCGAAGCGCGGCTTCCGTTTCGTCGGCTCGACGATCTGCTACGCGTTCATGCAGGCGACCGGCATGGTCGACGATCACCTCGTCTCGTGCTTTCGCCATGCCGCGAAGCCGCGGCGCGCGCGCAAGGCATGATCGTCACCGATCCCGCCGCGTTTCTCGCCGCCTACTCGCCGGAGCGTTTTCCGGTGCGCGCCGCCGCAACGCCGCGCGCCGCGTTTCTCGTCGCGCCGGCGGGCACCGCGCTCGCGGCCGAATCGGCGAGCGACAACCGCTACATGGCGCTCGGCGAGCCGATCGATCTTCCGCGCGCGCTCGCGCAGCATGCGGAGCTTGCGCGCCGGCTCGGCGAAGACGTGCCCGTCGTTTCGTTCCCGGGCAGGCCCGATTGTCCCGACGGCATGTTCCCGAACAACGTGTTCGCGACGGCATCCGGACGCTTCATCGTCGGACGCATGCGCCATGCGGTGCGCCAGCGCGAAGCCGGGCGCGCCGACGTGCGTGCGTTCTTCCGCGATACGCTCGGCTATCGGCTCGTCGATTTCTCGCGCGAGCCCTTCGTCGCCGAGCTGACCGGCTCGCTCGTCATCGATCGCGCCCGCGGTATCGGCTATTGCGGCCTTTCCGAGCGCTGCGATCTCGCCGGCGCACGCGCCATGCACGAGGCGTTCGGCCTTGCGATGACGTTCTGCTTCGAGCTCGCCGACGGCGAATACCACACGAACGTCGTCTTCGCGTTGCTGGCCGGCCGCGTGGCGCTGCTCGCGCCGTCGGGATTTCGCGATGCCGCCGTGCCCGCCGCGATTGCGCGCGCGTTCGGCGGCGCCGTCATTTCGCTCAGCCGGGCACAGAAGGACGCGTTTGCAGGCAACGCGATCACGCTGGCGGGGCGTCGCGTGTGGCTGAGCCGGCGCGGTGCGGCCGCGCTCGATCCCGCGCAGCGCGCGATGCTCGGCGACGCCGGCTTCGAGCTCGGCGCGGTGGACCTCGACGAGATCGAGAAGGCCGGCGGCAGCTTGCGATGCTGCGTCGCGGAAATTTTTTG
>CALFNI010000473.1 GCA_937902695.1 uncultured Rhodanobacteraceae bacterium | reverse complement strand
TGTCGGACGCCGACATCGAGGATCTCGCGTCGTATTTCTCGTCGCTCGAAGGCAGCAAGCTGACCGACCTGCACGGCAAGGTCTCGCAATAGGGTGGGCCTCGGCCCACCTTGCGGCGTTATCGACGAAACGGCGGTGGGCTGAAGCCCACCCTATGAGGCCATGTCGTGGCCAGGGATCGCGCGCGCGTCCGGCCCGCCGGCGCGTGTAGGGATTCTCGCCGGTCGAATGATCCGTCGCATCGGCGACGCCGGTGACTTCAGGCACGCGCTGCATCAGTGTGCGCTCGACGCCGCCGCGCAGCGTCGCATCGACCATGCCGCACCCGTGGCAGCCGCCGCCGAACTGCAATACGGCGATGCCTTCGGCCGTGACTTCGCGCAGGCTGACGCGCCCGCCGTGCGAGGCGAGCTGCGGATTGATCTCGCTCTCGATGACATGGCGCACGCGCTCGACGACGCTCGCATCCTCGGCGGGCGGCGCGCCGCGCAAACCCGGCGCGCGGATCGTGAGCGCGCCGCCCGTCGGCGACTTGTCGAAGTCGATCGTCGCCCCGTCGAGGAACGGGCGGCTCGCCGCATCGACGTACAGCGAGAAACCGCGGCACTCGATTTCCCATTCGGTGCCGGCGAGATCGCCCGGCTCGCAGAACTCGAGCTGGCAATCGCCCTTCGGCGTGCCGGCATGGACGGCGGTGAGCCGGATGCCGAGTCCGTCGATGCCTTGCTGCGCGACGAGCTTCGAGAAGTGTTCCTGCGCGTTTTCCGAGAGCGTGATCATGTGGAGGTTCGCTGGGCGTGCCCGTCAAAACAGGACCATTCTAGTCCTGAATAGACGTGGGGTCACGCCACTATAATTTCCAGCACGAATCGACGGCCACGCGAGGAATCACCATGAGCATCGAGGCGCTGCGCGCGCAGCATTGCGTGCCGCGAAAGGGCAAGGACGCCGGCGTCGAGGCCGGCGCGATTGCGGGCTATCTGAAGGACCTGCCGGGCTGGACCAAAGCGACCGACGGCGGATCAATCGCGAAGACATTCAAGTTCGACGACTACTTCCACACGATGGCCTTCGTCAACGCCGTCGCTTCGATCGCGCATCGCGAGGATCACCATCCGGATCTGGAAGTGCACTACGACAAATGCGTCGTGAAGTACTCGACGCACGACGTCGGCGGCCTTTCGCTCAACGATTTCATCTCTGCCGCCAAGGTCGAGGACATCGTGACGGGCAACAAATGACGTCGTTCCCGCGAAGCGGGAATCTAGGGACTTGCCTTTTTCCGCGGCGATGCTGAAGGCGCCGGGTCCCCGCTTTCGCGGGGACGACGAGTTTCGGATAGCGCATCGAGCACGCGTTTCAGATCATCGGGCAGCGGTGCGCTGAAGCCGTAGGTCTTCTCGCCGATCGAAAACTCGAAACGCGCCGCGTGCAGGAAAAGCCGTTTCAGCCCGAACGCACGCATCTCGCGATTGAAGGCCTTGTCGCCGTATTTCTCGTCGCCCGCGACCGGATGCCCGATATGCGCCGAATGCACGCGGATCTGGTGCGTGCGCCCGGTTTCGATCGCGATCTCGGCCAGCGTCGCGCCGGCAAACTGCTCGACCTCGGCAAATCGCGAACGCGACGCCTTGCCGTCGTCCTCGACGCGCACCATGCGCTCGCCACCCTGCAGCACGAATTTCCGCAGCGGCGCATCGACGATGATCTTCTGCGTCGGCAGCCGCCCCTGGAGCAGCGCGAGATAGCGCTTTTCGACGCGCCCCTCGCGGATCTCGGCCTGCAGCGCCGTCAGCGCCGAACGCTTCCTGGCGAGCACGAGCACGCCGCTGGTGTCGCGATCGAGCCGGTGCACGAGCTCGAGCGTGTCGCGCGGACGCGCCGCGCGCAGCAGCTCGATCGCCCCGAAGCTGACGCCGCTGCCGCCGTGGCTCGCGACGCCGGCCGGCTTGTCGATGACGAGAAAGTCACGGTCTTCGGACAGGATCGCCGCCTCGACCCGGGCCGATTGCGCGGCCGGCGGCGGCCCGCTTTCGGCCCGCTCGGCGACCCGGACC
>CALFNI010000472.1 GCA_937902695.1 uncultured Rhodanobacteraceae bacterium | reverse complement strand
TCGTATACCACACGGCGGCGGCGGCGCGCGGCCTCGACCGCACGCTGCTGATTGCCGACATGCCGTTCCTCAGCGCGCGCGACGTGCCGACCGCGCTCGTGACGGCGCGTCGCCTGATGGGCGAGGGCAGCGCCGCGATGGTCAAGATCGAAGGATCCGGCTGGGCATCCGGCGTGATCCGCGCGCTCAGCGAGCGCGACGTGCCGGTGTGCGCGCATCTCGGCCTCACGCCGCAGTCGGTGCACAAGCTCGGCGGCTTCCGCGTGCAGGGCCGCGAGGACGCCGCGGCCGCGCATCTTCGAGCCGCCGCGCGCGAAGTACAGGACGCGGGCGCCGATCTCCTCGTGCTCGAATGCGTGCCGTCGCCGCTCGCGGCCGAGATCACGCGCGATCTCTCGATTCCGACCATCGGCATCGGCGCCGGCGTCGACTGCGACGGGCAGGTGCTCGTCATGTACGACCTGATCGGCCTCTCGCGCGGCCGGCGCCCGCGTTTCGTCAGGAACTTCCTCGCCGGCACCGATTCGATCGTCGGCGCGCTCTCGGCATATGCCGATGCGGTGCGCACGCGCGTGTTTCCCGGCGCAGAGCACAGCTACTGAGATGGGCATGCCGGTGTTCGCCAGCGCGCGCGATCTCGGCGCGTTTCTCGCGCCGACGCGCACGCACGGCCGGCGCGTCGCGCTCGTGCCGACGATGGGCAACCTGCATGCGGGCCATTTCTCGCTGGTAGCGCTTGCGCGAAAGCACGCCGACATCGTCGTCGCGAGCGTGTTCGTCAATCCGACGCAGTTCGGCCCCAAGGACGATTTCGCGCGCTATCCGCGCACGCCCGAAGCCGACGCCGCGGGGCTCGCCGCGCACGGCTGCGATGCGCTCTTCATGCCCGCCGTCGACGAGATGTATCCCTTTGGCGCCGCCGACGGCGTGCGCGTGCACGTGCCGGGCTTCGACGGCGTGCTCGAAGACAGGGTGCGGCCCGGTCACTTCGACGGCGTCGCCACGGTCGTCTCGAAGCTCTTCAATCTGGTGCGGCCCGACGTCGCGGTATTCGGGCGCAAGGACTACCAGCAGCTGCTCGTGATCCGGCGCCTGGCCGTCGATCTCGCCTATCCGATCGAGATCGTCGATGCGCCGACCGCGCGCGAGCCGAGCGGCCTTGCGATGAGCTCGCGCAACCAGTATCTGGACGCCGGGCAGCGCGAGGGCGCCGCCTTCATCCACGACACGCTCAGGCGGATGCAGGCCGAAGTGCACAAGGGCGCGGTTTCGCACGCTGCGATCGAGGCCGAAGCCGAGGCCCGGCTCCGCGATAAGGGCTTCGAACCCGACTACGCCGCGATCCGCCGTGCCGACGATCTCGGCCTCCCGGCTGCCGGCCAGTCGCGCGCCCTGATCGCGCTCATCGCGGCCAGGCTCGGTTCCACCCGGCTCATCGACAATCTTTTACTCGACGAGTAGCGTTTTTCCACCGGGCTGTGGTATTCTCCCAACCGTCGCTGGGATTTTTGCAACGTCTTTGTTGCCCCGGCGGCAAGCAGGGCGCATTGTAAGGTAATCGTCACTCCGATTGAGAACCCTCGCGCGGACACCGCGGCGAGGGTTTTTTTTGCCCGGAGCTCTTGAATCTCAAGCGGTTGCCGCGCATATTGCGGCGCCGCAGCATCGGGCGCGCGCCTCGGCGCAACTCCAGTTGTTGCGACGGCGCAACAGACGATCCGGAGTGACCCATGCAGCTCAACATGCTCAAGGCCAAGATCCACCGTGCCTCCGTGACCCACGCGGAGCTGCACTACGAAGGATCCTGCGCGATCGACGGCAACCTGCTCGACATCTCCGGCATCCGCGAGTACGAGCAGATCCACATCTATAACGTCAACAACGGCGAGCGCTTCTCGACGTACGCGATTCGCGCCGACGAAGGCTCCGGCATCATCTCGATCAACGGCGCCGCCGCGCATCGCGCGCAGCCGGGCGACATCATCATCATCGCGGCGTACGGCGTCTATGACGAGGCCGAGGCGGTCGAGCACAAGCCGCAGCTCGTCTATGTCGACCGCCACAACACGCTGACGCATACGAACACGTCGATCCCGAAGCAGGCCGCGTAGCTCTCTCACGTCTCCCGCTTGCGGGAGACGTCGCCGCGCAGCGGCGGATGAGGGCGGTGCCGGGATCGACCCGCGAGGAGTTCCCTCACCCGGCCTTCGGCCGGCCTCTCCCGCAAGCGGGAGAGGCGGGAGCACGCGTAAAATCCGCCGTTTCCAACAGCGGAGAGCCTCCATGCTCGAAGCCCAGCTCGCGCGCCTCGCGGCCGACGCCGCGCGTCTTCGTGCGCGTCACTTGCGCGAGCTCATTGCCGAGCCCGGCCGCGCCGCGCGGCTCACGCATCGCGCGGGCCCCTTGCTGATCGATCTTTCGCGCCAGCGCATCGACGCGGCCGCGCTCGAAACGCTCGGCGCGATCGCCGAGGAATCGCGCTGGAGCGAAGCGCGCGACGCGATGTTTCGCGGCGATCCGATCAACACGTCCGAAAACCGCCCGGTACTGCATACCGCGCTCCGCGCGAGCGAATCGCGCCTGCCGATTCTCGCCCCGCGCCCCGTGCTCGCCGAGGTCGCGACGGCGCTCGAGCGCATGGGCGCGCTCGTCGAAGCCGTGCACGGCAACAGCGACGGCGGCGTCGAGCTCGCGCGCGGCATCACCGATGTGATCAACGTCGGCATCGGCGGCTCCGATCTCGGCCCGCGGCTTGCGGTCGAGGCGCTACGCCAGGCCGCGACAGGCCACGTGCGCTGCCACTTCCTGCCGAACGTCGACGGCCACCGCACCGCCGACCTGATGCGCGCGCTCGATCCGAAGAAGACGCTCGTGCTGCTCGTCTCGAAGAGCTTCACGACGCAGGAAACGCTGCTGACGGGCGGCGTGCTGCGCGACTGGCTCGCCGACGCGTACGGCGGCGATCGCAACGCGGCCGAGCGGCATCTTGTCGCGGTCAGCGCGAACGTCGAGGCCGCGCGCGCGCTCGGCATTCCGGCCGGCCGCGTGCTGCCGATGTGGGATTTCATCGGCGGGCGCTACTCGGTGTGGTCGGCCGTCGGCCTCGTCGTCGCGCTCGCGATCGGCATGCCGGGGTTCCGCGCATTCCTGCGCGGCGCGGCGCAGCTCGACGATCACTTCCGCACGGCGCCGTGGCGCGAAAACCTGCCGGTGCTGCTCGCGCTGACCGGCATCTGGAACCGCAACGCGCTCGGCCCTGCGAGCGAATGCGTCGTGCCGTACCACGATTATCTCGCCGAGCTGCCCTCGTTCCTGCAGCAGCTCGAGATGGAAAGCCTCGGCAAGCAGGTCACGCCCGCCGGCGCGCGCGTCGCGCAGCGCACCGTGCCGGTGATCTGGGGCAACGTCGGCACCAACGCACAGCACGCGTTCTTCCAGGCGCTGCATCAGGGCACCGACGTGGTGC
>CALFNI010000471.1 GCA_937902695.1 uncultured Rhodanobacteraceae bacterium | reverse complement strand
CGCGCCGCGGGCCTCGCGGTCGTGCCGAGCGACAACGTCGTCGCGCTGACCGGCCGGCTCGCCGACGACGCGAACCCCGACGCGATCGCGCGCGCGGCCGGCGCGACGCTCGTCATCGAGCCGTATGCCGAATCGATCGAGGGTCGCTGGCGCGTCACGCTGAAGACGACGCGCGGGCGCGACCCGCCGCTGTCCGCGACGGGCGAATCGGCCGATGTGCTCGCCGCAGCGCGCAGCGCCGCCGACGATCTCGCGCGCCAGCTCGGCCATGCGCCGGTCGCGTCCGCTTCGGCGGACGACGATCCGCTCGCGCTCGCGCGGCTCTCGCAGGAAATCGAGGCGGCACGCCTCAACGACCGCCTCGATACCGCGCGTGCGCTCGTCGCGAGCGCGACGCCGGGCCAACGCGAGCAGCCGGAGCTTCGCCTTCAGCTCGCCCAGATCGATTACCAGGCCGGCGACTTCGATGCGGCCGCGGCGGGCTTCGACGCGGTCGCGAAGATGGCGTCGGCCGAGCAGGATCCGGTCACGCATGCGCGCGCGATCAGCAACCTCGGCGTCATCGCCGCGATGCGCGACGATCCTGCGACCGCACGGCGCCGCTTCGACGAGGCGATCGACCTGCTGCGCACGCAGCACGCACCCGATCCGCTCGGCCGCGCGCTCAACGGCCGCGCGAACATCAACGGGCTCGAAGATCATTTCGACGCCGCGCTCCGCGACTTCGCCGAGGCGCGCGCCGCGTTCGAGAGCGCGGGCAACCTGCTCGCGCTCGCCGTGCTGGATTCCAATCTCGCGGCGATGGACATGCACCGCTACCGGTTCGCCGAAGCCGAGCCCGCGTTCCGGCGCGCCGCCGAACGCTTCGCGACATTCGGCATCAACACCGCCGAGCTCAACGCGTGGATGGGCGCCGCCGAGCTCGACCTGGCGCTGCTCGCACCCGATGCCGCGCTCGCGATCGAGCCGCGGCTTCGAGAGCTGATCGCCAAGGTGGCCGATCCTGCGCGCAAGCGGAACGGCGAGTTGACGCGCATCGAGGTGCTGGCGGCCTGCGGGCGCCTGCGCGAAGCGTCGACATCGCTCGATGCGACGCTTGCCGCGGCCGTTCAGGCCGACGATCGCGGCGCGATCACGCGCGCGCACATGATCGCGGCGCGGCTCGCGGACGCGCACGGCGATGCGCGCCTCGCGGCCGCCGAAGCGGACGCCGCGCTGCAGCGCTCGACCGTCGCCGACGACGCGCGGGAGCGCGCGCGCACGTTTCGCGAGCGCGTGCACGCGCTGCTCGCGATCGGCGACCCTGTCGCTGCGGACGCGACATTGCGCGCGCTCTCGACGTTCGCCGACGCCGACGGCTCGCCGCCGGCGCGGTTCTATGCGCGCCTGGCCGCCGCCGACGTGGCCGCGGCGAGCGGCAATGCCGCGGCCGCGCGGCTGTACCAGCAGGCACTGGCCGACGCCGATGCGCTGCGGATTCCGATGGACATGCGCGAGGCAGCCGGTGCGTACGCAAGCTGGCTGATCGGTGCCGGCGACCTCTCGGCCGCCGGCGCCACCGCCGAGCGCGTGACCGGCTGGGCCGCGCACGATTACGAGAGTGCGCTGGTCCAGCTCCGCGTGCAGCGCGCGCTCGGCGACGAGACCCTCTGGCGCAGCTCGCTCGCCCGCGCGTTCGCGCTCGCCGGCGAGCGCCAGATTCCGGCGCCGCTTGCCGCCGTCGCCGCAACGCCCTGACTATCGCACGGAAACGGCGTTCTGACGCGTCTTGATGCCAACCGAACGCGGTCCAAACGAAACGGACATGCGACTTCGGCATCCGCCCCGCATGCTCGCCGACGCTATCCAATCGTGGAGACGTTCATGCTGTCCTTGAAAACACCCGTGGTCGCCGTGCTCTCGCTGGCCGCGGCCACCGGCATGTCGGCAAGCCTCGCTGCCGACGGCGATCTCGACCCGGGCTTCGGCACCGGCGGCATCGCCTACATCACGCCCGACCTCGTCGACGCACAGGAACTGCAACCCTACAAGGCGATCGTGCTGCCCGACGGCAAGGTCCTGTTCGCCGGCAGCCTCGACGCGCCGACCACGGTTCCGTTCGAGCAGACGTACCGCGGCATGCTGGCGCGCTTCAACGCCGACGGCACGGTCGACACCAGCTTCGGCAACAGCACGATCCCCGGCGTCGTCTCCGTCCCGCAGCTCGTTTCGGATCACCGCATGGAGAACATCGAGTCGTTCGCGCGCTTGGACGACGGCTCGCTGGTCGCGGTCGGCATCTCGCAGGTGACATCAGCCGAGAAGGGTTTCGTCGTCAAGATGGACGAGAACGGCGTCATCGACACGACGTTTGCCGGCGGCACCGGCTACGTGCTGATCCCGCTCTATTACGCGCACGCGGTCGGCATCGACAGCCAGGGCCGCATCGTCGTCGCCGGCGAGACGGTCGATATGGGCGTCTATACGGCGAACGTCATGCGCTTCAATGCCGACGGCACGCCGGACGCGACGTTCGGCGACAACGGCACCGTCTCGCTCGCCTGGGACGGCGCTGGCAATTCGGGTTACCTCGCCGATCTGCTGATGACCGAAGACCACGGCGTCATCGTCGCCGGCCGCTACGAGGTCTATGGCAGCGGCCTCGGCGCCGATTTCGCGATCGCGAAGCTCGATGCGACCGGCACGCCGGACGCGGCATTCGGCGACAACGGTTTACGCGTGTTCCACGACCCGACCGACGGCTCGACGAGCAACGCGATCCTGCGCATCGCCGCGACGCCGGACGGCGGCATCGCGTGGGCCGGTTACTACTATGTGATCGACACCGGCGCGAATCCGATGATCCTCGGTCACCTCGGCGCGGACGGTGCCACCGACGCGGCATTCGGCGATGCCGCGACGCCGGGCTATTTCCGTCCGGTCGTCGAGCCGAACGCCTCGTCGGTCTATCCGAGCGCGCTGCTCGTGCAGCCGGACGGCAAGCTCGTCGTGTCGGCAACCTTTTTCGCGCCGGACAAGGAAGAGTTCCTGGCGATCCGCGCCACCGCGGCCGGGCAATTCGACCCGGATTTCGGTACGGGTGGCATCGTGAAGATTGATCTCGCGCCGCCGCCGGATGGCGTCTACAGCGAATCGTCCGCCGCGGCGCTGCAGCCCGACGGTCGCATCATCCTCGGCGGCCGCGCGCAGCTGACGCAGGATTTTCTGGTCGATCTCGGCGTCGTGCGCTTGCTGAATGCGGCCGCGCCGAACGATACGATCTTCGCCGACGGGTTCGATCCGTAAGCGTCGCGCCTCGCGCCTGCACGCCCCTCTCCCGCTCGCGCTCGTCCCCCTCTCCCGCTTGCGGGAGAGGGGAAAAGCGGCAAGTTGGAAGCGGCGATCGGAAGATCAGAAGCGAAGCACCGCGTGCAGCGGTGCTTCGCGCTTCCAGCGCGCACGCCCCCCGAGAAATACGATCTCCGCAA
>CALFNI010000470.1 GCA_937902695.1 uncultured Rhodanobacteraceae bacterium | reverse complement strand
GGCGCATCGTGCGCGCGGGCACGCATCGCGCGCCGAGCATCCGCGTCGCCGAGGCAGCGAAGGCGATCGAGAACACCCAGCGCGACGTAAACATCGCACTCGTCAACGAACTCGCGCTGATCTTCTCCAAGCTCGGCATCGATACCGCGGCCGTGCTCGACGCGGCCGGCACGAAGTGGAATTTCCTCAAATTCCGGCCGGGCCTCGTCGGCGGCCATTGCATCGGCGTCGATCCGTACTACCTGACGCACAAGGCGCAGCAGATCGGCTATCACCCCGAAGTCATCCTTTCGGGACGCCGCATCAACGACGGCATGGGCGAGCACGTCGCGCAACGCGTGATCAAGCTGATGACGCAGCGACGCATCCCGGCGGTCGACTCGAACATCCTGGTGCTCGGCCTCGCGTTCAAGGAAAACTGTCCCGACCTGCGCAACACGCGCGTCGTCGACGTCATCGCCGAGTTCAAGAGCTACCACGCGAACGTCGACGTCTACGATCCGTGGGTCAGCGCGGCCGAGGCGCAGCACGAATACGGGCTCGACCTGACCCCGTCGCTCGAGAAGGGCAAGTACGACGCGATCGTGCTCGCGGTCTGCCACAAACAGTTCAACGAGCTCGGCGCGGACGGCATCCGGGCGCTCGGCAAGCCCGGCTGCGTGCTGTTCGACGTCAAGCAGGCGTTGCCGCGCGACAAAGTCGACGATCGGCTGTAGGACACGATCATGCGCATCCTCGTCACCGGCGCCGCCGGCTTCATCGGCTCGGCCTTGAGCGCACGCCTGCTGGCGCGCGGCGACGAAGTGCTCGGCTACGACAACCTCAACGCGTACTACGACCCGTCGCTCAAGGAAGCGCGGCTCGCGCGCCTGACGCCGCAGGCGGGCTTCTCGTTCGTGCGCGCCGCGCTCGAGGATCGCCCGGCGATGGAACGCGCGTTCGCGGATTTCAAGCCGCAGCGCGTCGTCAATCTCGCCGCGCAGGCCGGCGTCCGCTATTCGATCGAGAATCCGCACGCGTACGTCGAGGCGAACCTCGTCGGCTTCATCAACGTCCTCGAAGCGTGCCGGCACGGCAAGGTCGAGCATCTCGTCTATGCGTCGTCGAGCTCGGTGTACGGCGCGAACCGGAAACTGCCGTTCTCGGTGCGCGATGCGGTCGACCACCCGGTCAGCCTTTACGCGGCGACGAAGAAGGCCAACGAGCTGATGGCGCATACGTACAGCCACCTGTACGGATTGCCGACGACGGGCCTGCGCTTCTTCACGGTCTACGGGCCGTGGGGCCGGCCGGACATGGCCCTCTTCCTGTTCACGCGCAAGATCCTCGCGGGCGAGCCGATCGAGGTCTTCAACCACGGCCATCACACGCGCGACTTCACCTACATCGACGACATCGTCGAAGGCGTGATCCGCGCGCTCGATCGCGTGCCCGGCCCGGATCCGGACTTCGATCCGCTGGCTCCGACGCCGGCGTCCTCGAGTGCGCCGTATCGCGTGTACAACATCGGCAACCACCAGCCCGTCGAGCTCGCGCGCTACATCGAGGTGCTCGAGGCCAAGCTTGGTCGCAAGGCCGAGAAAATCCTGCTGCCGCTGCAGCCCGGCGACGTCCCCGACACCTGCGCCGACGTCGAGGAGCTCCGCCGCGATACCGGATATTCGCCCTCGACGACGATCGAGGTCGGCATCGGGCGGTTCATCGACTGGTACCTCGGGTTCTACGGCCGCTGAGCGGGCCTCTGCCGGGGCGTCCGTCGAATTGTCTTACGCCCCGAATGGGCGTTCTGCGACAATCCTTATACGAGGGCCCCTGTTAGAATCCTCGAAGTGTAAACTGTGACAAGGTTCACACTTTCAGCC
>CALFNI010000469.1 GCA_937902695.1 uncultured Rhodanobacteraceae bacterium | reverse complement strand
GACGGTCACGGTGCCGTCCGTGCCGTTCGAGCTGTACGCATTGCCGAGCCCCGCGTCGAAGCCGGCGCCGTCGGGCCCGCGACCGATCGGTACCGTCGCGACATGGCGGCCGGTTGCGGCGTCGACGATCGACATGTGCCCGTTCCGGCAGACCGAGAAGAGCCGCTTGTGCGCCGCGTCGAGCGCAAGGCCGCTCGGCTCCTCGCAGTCGACGAGCTTCCAGGTTGCGCGCACGCGATGCGCGGCGACGTCGATCGCGATCAGGTTCGCGTGCTCCTCGTCGTTGACGAAGATCGTGCCGTGCGCGTCGCTGACGGCGAACTCGGGTCTCCCTGCAAGCGGCAGCGTCGCGACGATGCGGCCGTCGGGCGCGAGCACGGTCGCGTCGCGGCTCTTGCCGTTGAACGTCCAGATCTCTCCGGACGATTCGTCGAACACGATCGCGTCCGGGCCCTGCCCCGACACGGGATAGGTGCCTTCGACGCGCAGCGAGGCGGCGTCGAACTTCGTGACATTGTCGCCGCGCCCGTTGCTCGTGTACGACTTGCCGGATTTCGGATCGAGCGCGACGCCGTGCACGCCTTCGGTGCCGGGCACGGTGCCGACGACGTGGCCGTCGCGCGTGTCCACGGCGATCACGCGATCGAAGCGCGGCACGTACAGGCGATGCGTCGCGGCGTCGGCCGTCAGGTAATCCCAGCCGCCGGTGCCGCCGATGTTCCAGCGCTGCACGCTGTCGGCGGATGCGGCCGATGCCGCTGCGATGAGCGCCGCGGCGAGCGCGCTGCCGAGGGCGATCACGCGCCTACTCTTTCTTCGGCACCGACGCGGAATCGAGATACGTCTTCGCCTGCGCGTAGCTCATGCCGTTCATCTGCTCGCGCACGACGTCCTTGCCGAGCGTCTTCTCGGCGGCAACGAGCTTCGTCCCGAACGCCTGCGCCTCGGTCACCGTGTGCTCCTGATTCATCGCCTGCACGCTCGCCGCGAACGCGGCTTCCGAGCTGCCGTTGAGATGCGACTCGTGGCAGGCCGCGGCCATCAAGAGGCAAAACAGCGCGACGATGATGATGCGGAATTCCACGGCGTCTCCCTGGTACGCGATGTTGCGAGAGCCTAGCAGTTTCGATCGACGCCGAGCATGACCTCGTCGACTTCACGAGCGCGGTCAGGCCCGCGCCGACCACCTACAGCGAGCATGGGTATGGCGGCTGCACAGCCTGCACGATCCGCGGCGTGGCGCCGCTGAGCAGCTCCTCCGGATGCGCCTTGACGTATTTCATGATGAATGCGACCTGCTGCGACGAGGACGCTCCGGCGGTGATGCAGAACCGCACCCCGTTCATCGAATCCTCGACGCCGCGGATGTATGCGATGAATGCCGCGCCGCCGAGCTCGTCGTCGCGGCTCGGCGACTTTGCGCCCTGCAGCTTCTGGTACGAATCCATCAGGCGTGCGAACTCGTCCCCCTTCATCGCGTGCGCGGTGGTCGCGATCAGGAGGCCGGCGGCGAATGCGAAGTACCTCGTCATGCGTCGTCCTTTTTTCGATGGGGCGGATTTCGATCAAGCGGATGGCGCAAGTATCCGCGAGCATCGGCATGCGCGCTATTGCCCGCACAGGGATTCAATCGAAACAGACGCTTGCGGCACATATCTGATTAAGAGATCCCGTGCGCGCCATCGCGGCCGACACGATCGATGCGTCGATCCAGGCGGCCACTGAATCGGCG
>CALFNI010000468.1 GCA_937902695.1 uncultured Rhodanobacteraceae bacterium | reverse complement strand
GGCGCGTCGACGGCCGAGCTCGCGGTGATCCTGATCGATGCGCGCAAGGGCGTGCTGACGCAGACGCGGCGGCACAGCTACCTCGTCTCGCTGCTCGGCCTCCGGCACGTCGTGCTCGCGATCAACAAGCTCGACATGGTCGGCTACGCGCGCGAGGTGTTCGACCTCATCGACCGCGACTACCGCGAGTTCGCCGAAAAGCTCGGCTTCGAGGCGATCGTCAGCATTCCGATGTCCGCGCTCAACGGCGACAACGTGACGGCACGCAGCGCAAACACGCCCTGGTACGCAGGCCCGAGCCTGATGGAGCATCTCGAATCGGTCGAGCCCGGCCGCCGGAACGCAAGCTCGCCGCTGCGCATGCCGGTGCAGTGGGTCAATCGGCCGAACCACGACTTCCGCGGCTTTTCCGGCCGCCTGCTCGGCGGCAGCGTAAGGCCCGGCGATGCGGTGCGCGTGCTGCCCTCGGGGAAGCAGTCGAAGGTCGCGCGCATCGTGACGCTCGACGGCGATCTCGCCCAGGCCGTCGACGGCCAGTCGGTCACGCTGACGCTCGCCGACGAAATCGACCTCAGCGGTGGCGACGTCATCTGCGCCGCGAACGATCCGGCCGGCCTTGCCGACCAGTTCGAGGCGAGCATCGTCTGGATGCACGAGGACGCGATGCTGCCGGGCCGGCCGTATCTCGTGAAGCTCGGCGCGACGACGCTCGGTGCATCGCTCGGCCAGCCGAAATACGTCGTCGACGTCAATACGCTCGATCACCTGGCGGCGCGCACGCTGCACGTGAACGAAATCGGCGTCTGCAACCTGACGCTCGATCGCGCGGTCGCGTTCGATGCCTACGGCGACAACCGCGACATGGGCAGCTTCATCATCATCGACCGCTATTCGAACCAGACGGTCGGTGCGGGCCTGCTGCACTTCGCGCTGCGCCGCTCGCAGAACATCCACTGGCAGGCCACCGAAGTCGACAAGGACGCGCGCGCGCGGCAGAACGGGCATCGCCCGTGCGTGCTCTGGATGACGGGCCTCTCCGGCAGCGGCAAGTCGACGATCGCGAACGTCGTCGAGCGCGAGCTGCACGCCCTCGGCGTGCGTACGTACCTGCTCGACGGCGACAACGTGCGCCACGGGCTCAACAAGGACCTTGGCTTCACGGCCGCCGACCGGGTCGAGAACATCCGCCGCGTCGGCGAAGTCGCCAGGCTCATGGTCGATGCGGGCCTCATCGTGATCACGGCGTTCATCTCGCCGTTCCGCTCGGAGCGCCGCCTTGCGCGCAGCATGGTCGAGGATCGCGAGTTCGTCGAGATCTTCGTCGACACGCCGCTCGCCGTCGTCGAGAAACGCGATCCGAAAGGCCTCTACAGGAAGGCGCGGCGCGGCGAGCTCAAGAACTTCACCGGCATCGATTCGCCGTACGAAGTGCCCGAGACGCCGGAGCTTCACATCCGCACCGAGCAGCACGATGCGCAAGCATCCGCCACGCTCATCATCGACTACCTGCGCGCCGTCGGCGTGCTCGGCAATTCGCGCGCATGACGCCGCCGGCGTAGCGGCGCACGCATCGGGAGCAATGCACATGAACCTCAACGGCAAACGCGTCGCGGTCACCGGCGGATTCGGCGCGCTCGGCATCGCGACCGTCAACGTGCTGCAAGCCCATGGCGCACGCGTCGCGGCGATCGATCGCGCCGCGGCACCGCCCGCCGCCGTCTCGCTCGGCACGGCGACGACGTTCGGCGGCGTCGACATCGGCGATGTCGCCGCGGCGAAGGCGACGCTCGCGAAAGTCGCCGGTGCGCTCGGCGGCCTCGATGCGCTCGTCAACATCGCCGGCACGTTCCGCTGGGAGAAGGTCGCCGACGGCGGCCTCGACACCTGGGACTTCCTCTACAACGTGAACCTTCGCACCGCAGTCGCGGCGAGCAAGGCCGCGCTGCCGTTCCTCGTCCAAAGCACGTCCGGCAGCATCGTCAACATCGGCGCGATGGGTGCGCTGAAGGCCGCCGCGGGCATGGGCGCGTATGCGGCGTCGAAAGCCGGCGTCTTCAAGTTCACGGAGGCGCTCGCCGAGGAGCTCAAGGAAAAGAACATCACGGTCAACGCGATCCTGCCGAGCATCATCGATACGCCGCCGAATCGCGCCGACATGCCGAAGGCGAACTTCGATCACTGGGTGAAGCCGGAGCAGATCGCCGGCGTGATCGCATTCCTTCTTTGCGACGACGCGCGCGCCATCACCGGCGCGCTGATTCCGGTCGCAGGCCGCGTCTAAGCCACGGGTGCGGGCACGCGCACCGGCCGCGACGCGCGTGCCCAATGCACGCGCGCGCGGATCGAACGGGCGCCCTACTTCTTGCGCTCGACGATGATCACGTGAAGATCCGTCTCATGCTCTGACGCATGCACGGTCGGCGGATTGATGACCGCCTCGCCGGCCTTCGTTTCGAGCTCCTTGGTGGTGCCGTCCGGCATCGTGAACTTCGTCTTGCCGCCCTGGATCACGTAGATCACGTGCGCCGGATGCGAATGCATGCCGACCTTGTCGCCCTTCTTCGCGGTGTAGTCGATCACGCGGAAGTTGTCGTCTTCCTTCAGGATCTTGCAGTTCTTCGGCGCGACCGAGCAGGTGTCCTTGTACTCGTCGGCGAACGCCGGTGCAGCCGCCGTCATGCCGGCGGCAAGACACAGTGCGGAAACGATGAGCTTCATGATCGGAATCCCCCCTCGCTTGCGACGCATAGGCCCCGGGCACCGACTGCGACAGGTGTGCGGATGGCGTTTCCGGGCGCTTGGAGCGTCACCATCGTACGCCGCCTGGGCCGGCTCGGCGTGATGCCGCGCCGATGTGGCAAGGGTCGCCGCCGGGCGCCGCTCAGCGCCTGCCTGCCGTCCACGTCGCGCGCAGCGGATGCGCCTCGGTGTTGAACGTCACGGCATCGAAATCGATCGCCTCCGGCGCGAACAGGAGGTAGTAGTACTTGAACGTCTCGGCGAAGACGTAGCTCTCCATGCGGTCCTTCTTCGTCTTCGAAACGACGTCGGACAACGCCGCATAGCCGGCGTCGGTGCGGCACCAGCGCACGAAGTCGCGGAACATGGTGCGGCCCATGGCGAGATATTTCGCGTCGTGCGTGTAGTGATGGAGGTAATACGTCGACTCGACGATCTCGGGCCGGAGCGCGTAGCCCTTGTACGGCACGGCATGGCTCCGGTAGTCGTAGACCTCGGGCTCGATGCCGTTGACCTGCCACATCGCGAACGCGGAATCCTGCAGGCGCGCGGCGCGCTTGACGTCGCCCGACAGCGCGAGCAGCGCCGGGAAGAACGCATCGAGCGCGCCGAACGTCGTGTGCGTGCGCGCGCCGGTGCGCATGTCCGCGTAGCCGTACCAGAGCGCGCCGTCGACGTCGTCGGCGAGATAGCGGTTGACGGCCGCGATCGAAGGCTTCCACATCGCCGCGCATTCGTCGTCGCCGAGCAAGCGCGCGCATTTCCAGAGGTACTCGTAGTAGGAGTCGATGCCGCCGGAAACATGCGAGTCGGTGCCGGTCCACTGGCCGGTTTCGGCGTCGATCTCTTCGCCGACGAGACCGATCGGCGAGCGACGTTGCCACGTTTCGACGAGGGCGCGCTTCGCCTTCGCGTAGAACTCCGCCCGGCCCGCCAGCTTCGAGAGCGTGCCGAACTCGAGCAGCAGCGTCCCGGTTTCGGCCGGGTTGGTCTTCGTGCCACGCGTCTTGCCCGTGCGAAGGTTGACTTCGACGTACGGCAGGCCGGTCGGCGAATCGAACACCGGCAGGAGCCGCCGCCCGAGATCCTCGGCCTTGTGCAGCAGGCGCTCGTCGCCGGACAGCTGATACGCCGACAGCAGCCCGCCGAGGAGGCGAATCGTGACCTCGAAGTTCTTGACGTAGATGTCCTGGTCGAAATCGAGCTTCGTCGCAATCAGCTCGCGCGCCGCGTCGGCTTCGCCGCGAAGGCCCATCAGAAGCATCGTGTCGAGCGCGTCGACCGGCGTCATCAGGAGCGGCGTGCCGTACCAGTCGCGCGGCTTCTTCGAGATCGGGTCGAGATCGTCGTGGCCCCACGCGTAGCGCCGGTACGACGACCATGCATGCAGGAACTCGGCCTTCACGTCATCGGCGAGCTTCGCCGATGACGCCGCGTCGATCGGCGGTTCGTCCGGCGCCGCCGCGCACGCGTGGGACATGAACAGCGCGACGGCGAAGACGGTGACGCAGGACGCACGAAGCATCGGCGATTCCTCAATGGCGGATGAGCGCAGGCGACGCCGGCACGGACACGCCCGAACGGACCTGCGAGCCGCGCCAGCCGTAGAACACGATGAAGAGATAGCAGGCGAGCGGGAGGACGAACGCATGCTGTAGGCCGATGCGATCAGCGAGCGCGCCCTCGGCGAGCGGCACGATCGCGCCGCCGACGATCGCCATGACGAGGAGGCTTGCCGCCTTGTCGGTGGCGGCGCCAAGGCTAGCGATGCCGAGCGTGAAGATCGT
>CALFNI010000467.1 GCA_937902695.1 uncultured Rhodanobacteraceae bacterium | reverse complement strand
ACTTCGCCGCCTCGACGTTCGCGGCGATCATGCATTCCTCGATCAGCTTGTGCGCCTCGTTGCGCTCGTAGGCGCCGAGCTGCACCACCTCGCCCGACGGCGCGAGCCGGAACTCGACCTCGCTCGATTCGAAATCGATCGCGCCGCGCCGCTGGCGCGCCCTGGCAAGCACCTTGTAGAGCTGATGCAGGTGCTTGAGCTGCGGCAGCACGTCGGCGAGCTCTTCGCAGGCATCGCGATCCTTCTCGCCGATCGCCTGCCAGACGCGGTCGTACGTCAGCCGCGCGTGCGACCGCATGACGGCGGCGTAGAACTTCGAGCGCTCGACTTCGCCTTCGCGATCGACCTGCATGTCGCAGACCATGCAGAGCCGCTCGACCCTCGGATTCAGCGAGCAGATCCCGTTCGACAGCGTTTCGGGCAGCATCGGCACGACGAAGCCCGGGAAATACACCGACGTCGCGCGGTTGTAGGCCTCGGCATCGAGCGCGCTGCCGGGCTTGACGTAATGCGAAACGTCGGCGATCGCCACGATCAGGCGAAAGCCGTTCGCGTTCGGCTCGGCGTAGACGGCATCGTCGAAATCGCGCGCATCCTCGCCGTCGATCGTCACCAGCGGCACGGCACGAAGATCGACGCGGCCGGCGATCTCGCCGGCCGCCACCTCCGGCTCGACGTCGGCCGCCTCGCGCAGCGTCGCCGCCGGCCATTCGTTCGGAAGACCGTGGCTCGCAATCGCCATCTCGACGACGAGCGAGGGCGTCAGGCGCTCGCCGAGCACGGCGAGAATGCGGCCCATCGGGCCGCGATACGCGGTCGGCTGATCGGTGATCTCGGCGACGACGATCTGCCCCGAGCGCGCGCCGCGATCCTTGCCGGCCGCGATCATGATGTGCTGATGCAGGCGCCGATCGTCCGGCACGACGCTGACGACGCCGTTCTGCTCGACGACTCGCCCGACGAGCCGCGGCGAGCGCCGATCGAGAACCTCGACGATCGCGCCCTGGCGCCGGCCGCGCCGGTCGAGGCCGACGACGCTGGCGAGCACGCGATCGCCGTGCAACACCTTGCGCATCTCGGCCGGCGAGAGATAGAGATCGTCGCCGCCCGCATCGGGACGCAGGAACCCATAGCCCTCCGCGTTCGCGATGACGCCGCCCGGGATCAGGTCGAGCTTGCTCGCCACGCCGTAGCCGCCGCGGCGGTTCTGGATCAGCTGGCCGTCGCGCAGCATCGCGGCGAGACGCTTCGTCAGCGCGTCGAAGTCCGGCGCGGCGTTGAGGCCGAGCTCGTCCGCGATCGCCTCGGCCTTCATGAGCTGGCCGTGCTTTTCGAGGAACCCGAGGATCGCCTCGCGGCTCGGAATCGGCCGTTCGTACCGGCTCGCCTCGCGCAGGGCGTGCGGATCGTCCATGCGCGGCGCGGGCTTGGCGGCCTTGCGCGGGGGCCCGGGCGGCGCGGCGGTCGGCGCTTCGGGCAGCCATTTCGGCGGACCGGCGCGACGGCCGGGACCGCGCTTTCGCGGCGCGCCTGCATCGCGCCCGGACGAGGTGCGTTTACGTTTCAAGGGAGACGTCCCGGAGGCATCCACGCGAGCGTCGCCGAGCGACGGTGCGAATGCAAGTCATTGCGTTGACAAGGCCCTCGCCCGGCCAGTATCGTTCGCGCCCCCGAAAGGATGCCGTCCGGCGTCCGCACCCTGCCCGGGTGGCGGAATTGGTAGACGCACTAGTTTCAGGTACTAGCGGGTAAAACCGTGGAGGTTCGAGTCCTCTCCCGGGCACCATCTGTGGTTCGCCGTCGAAGGCTCACCGACGTCAAGGCACGCGGCCCCAAACCGCGCCAGACGGCCCGCACGCGCGTCGCTGACCGAGGGCCATGTCGCACCGCATGACATGAAGCCGTCCAGGTTGCTACGTCTGGCGCGCGATCGAGCGAGGGCGTGGCTGTGACGCACAGTCGACATCGGCGGGCATGCCGTCGTCGAGGACGAGCGCCGGATGATCGCCGATCGAACGGCCTTGCTGCGCCGATCGGTCCGGCGCGGCCGATTCGGAGCGGCAACGGCGCGCAGCCTTGCTGCGGTACATCGAAGCATCGGCGTACCGAAGCAGCGCGTCGCAGTGCTCGCCGTGCGTGGGATAGACAGCGAAGCCGATCGAGGCGCTGATGCGGACCTCGTTGTCGTCGATCCCATAGGATCCGTCGATCCGTTCCCGGATCTTCTCGGCGATCGAATCCACCAGTGCCGAATCGCGGATCTTGGACATGAGCACGACGAACTCGTCGCCGCCATAGCGACACGCGATGTCGTCGACCCGGATCGCCGTCAGAAGTCTGCTGGCCACGACAGCGAGCAGCTTGTCGCCGACCGTGTGGCCGAGCTGGTCGTTGACGTCCTTGAAGTCATCGAGATCGATGAACAGCAGTGCGATCTGGCTTTCGCCATTGGACGCGATCGAAATGCTCTCCTGCAGCCGCGTCATCAACGACAGGCGATTGGGAAGGCCGGTGAGCGCATCGTGATGAGCGAGGTGATACGCGGCCGTTCCGCGCCGCGAGGCGTCGGCCAATGCGCGCGCCAGTTGCCGGTTCCTTGCCTTCAGGATGAGGTTTTCGCGGTTTGCCGAGCGCAGCTTTTCCTGTACCGCACCGAGCGTGAGCTGTTCGTCTTCGCAAACGTCCGAGGCCCTGCGCCCACGCGACGGTCGTGCTTGCGCGAACGCTGCCGGCGCGCGGGCCGCCGTCGGCGCGCCGTCGACGATGGCGCTGTCGCCCTCTCGTTCCTTGTCTTCGGATTGCGGCTGGCGCACCGCGTTGCCGACCGACGATTTCGTACCAAGTTCCGGCATCATGCGTGTCCCGACGGCCGCGACAACAAACGTATGCAAGCGACGAATCTCATGCGAGCGGGCAGCGAAGTGCGCGGGCACGCCTCGCGCGGCGCCGACACGGCCCACCTATTCATCGGTATTACGCTGCAGCCAGCTCATGAGGTCGCGCAACTGGTCGTAGGCGGTATGCGTCATCTCCATCAAGCGATGCGTCTGCTGCTGCTGCGCGCATGAGGTGACCTGCTCGTCGAACTGCTCCGCGCGCGCGTTGAGCGCCCATAATGTTTGAGCCAATGTGCCGTCAATGTAATTCTTGATCCACACGAGCTTGGCGCGGTCGTTGTGCCCGGCGATTGCCGCATTCGTGTGGGGCGCACCATCCGGCGGCTCGATCTTCGGCCGTACTCCGAGTTCCCGCTCCATGCGCGTATTGTCGATCGCCAGCAGCTCATTGCTGCGGCGAACATCGGCAAGAAGCGTCTTGTGATTCGAAATGAGGGCTTTGAGCGCGGCAAGATTGCTCGCAGGCGCACAAGTGGCGGCCTCGGGCCTCGGCGCAGCGCTCGACCGCACGCTGCGGCCGCTTTCGGCGCGCGGCGCTTCCGGCGCCGAGGCGTCGTTCCTGGAAAGATGATCGGAATTCGTTTCTCGCATGGAAGCGACTTCGCATTTCGTGATGCATCGTCAATCGCTGAAAAGATAATCGCCGATGCCCGCGATATCCGTTGGTTGAGATACATTGAAAAAGACGATTATCGAGGGCAGACGGCCGCTGCGCCGCGATCACAGGCGATACATGCCTTTGGTGCGCAGAATCCGATCGATCTGATCGAGATGCTGGCTCGCTTCATTCGACTCGTAACTGAGGTCTGCGCGGTCGATGTACTCACGATCCACGACCGGCGCCGAAACGCCTTTGATCGAAGACAGAATCCTGTGGACGTCGTTGCCTATCAGATACGAGGACGATCCAGAATCTCGTCGAACCAGTATGGAATTGCGCATTATCTCGTCCCCCGGTCAGGGTGTTGCGATATTCACAATTGAACACTGGCGGTTGTACAACGTCCTGTCCGTTCGCTGCCGCACGCACGCGATCCGACGGTGTTGCGGCCTTAAGCTAGGCGGGCGCCATCTGCCTACCGGATGCCGCAACCCATCGAAGAAGCCCGCCTTCAATGCAGGCGGCATTGCCTCGACGCCTCGCTCCCTGATGTGCCGCCATTCGGCGTGCGCGCTCGCCATACGTAGGAAATTTCCTACACGGGTAATCGAACAATTCTTACGTGGTCACACCGGCATCTCGCCGCGCGCGACCGACCGGCGCGCATAGGCAAGACGTATACGAATGCGCCGTGGCGCTGCGCGAGCGCAACATCGTGTAGCCGCTGCGCCACGTCGCGCGTCGGATATAAACCACCATGTCGCGGCCGCGCGGCGCTAGCCTTCACGCGCACCGGCAGACCGGTGACGGGGAGTCTCATGAGAGCAACGATCGGATTCCGCACGGCGGCGCTGCTCGCCGTCGCGCTGTCGTCGATGGCCGGCATCGCAGACGCCGCGATTCCCGCGACCGAACGCGAGGTGCTCGTCGGTCTCTACGCCGCGACGCATGGCGAGGGCTGGGCCATCGCGACGAACTGGAACGGCGCGGCCGGCACCGAATGCACCTGGTTCGGCGTCACCTGCGATGCGGCCGGCGGGCACGTCGTCGGCCTCGCGTTGCCGACCAACAGGCTCGATGGACCGCTCCCCGCGCTCGATGGGCTCACCGAGCTCGCCGTGCTCGACGTGCACAGCGACGATTGCGTGTTCATCGAGCCGCCGGGGGTCTGCCACGCGGATCCGAACGCCAATCATCTGCAAGGGCCGCCGCCGTCGCTGGCGGGGCTCGCGCACTTTCAAAGACTGTACGCGCACGCCGCGGGTTTCAGCGGCCCGATGCCGTCGCTGAGCGGGATGACGACGCTCGTCACGTTCGACGTCAGCGCGAACCTGTTGAACGGTCCGTTCCCTTCGCTCGACGGCCTGGACGCGCTCGAGGATTTCCTTGTCAGCGACACCACGTTCGTCGGATCGATCCCCCCGCTGAGGGCAGCGAACCTGCGCAACTTCGACGTGTCGGGAATGCAGCTCGACGGATCGATTCCGGCGCTGGATCAGCTGCCTCGGCTCGAGACTTTCAAGGCGCGCTGCACGACGCTGACCGGTTCGATTCCAAGTCTCGACGGCCTCACCCATTTGCAGACGTTCGACGTCGGGCTCTCGTTGCTGGACGGCGCGATCGGGTCGCTCGCCGGGGCCACGAATCTCGTCACGTTCGATGCCGACGAAAACAGGTTGACGGGATCGATTCCGCCGCTTGCGGGACTCGTGCACCTCGCCACGTTCGACGTACACCGCAATCGCCTGAGCGGACCGATTCCCGCGCTGTCCGGCCTCGCCGCACTGCGCGACTTCATCGTCTGGGGCAATCGGCTGTCGGGGCCGATCCCCAGCCTTGCCGGCCTCACGCAGCTCGCGATGTTCGACATCTCGGCGAACCAGCTCACCGGGCCGATTCCGCCGCTCGCCGGACTCACTTCGCTGCAGTGGCTCATGGCCTATCAGAATCAGCTGAGCGGACCGATCCCGCCGCTCGCCCATCAGGGCATCGACGCGTTGTTCTGGTTCGTCGCATTCGAAAATCAGCTGACCGGCCCGATCCCCTCGCTCGAAGGTCTTTCGCACTTGAATTACTTTTCGGTGCGCGACAACCGGCTGACAGGGTCGCTGCCGGCGCTCGCGGGGCAATCGCTGGACGCGCTGACGCAGTTCGAAGCGGACCGCAACCAGCTGACCGGCTCGATTCCGGAACTGTCGGACGTCAACGTCTACATCCTCACCGTGAGCTCGAATGCGCTGACGGGCCCCATTCCAGGGATTCCGGCGACGCTGTATCAGTTCGACGCCAGCGACAACCATCTCAGCGGCCCGATCCCCGATCTCTCGCACGCCGACGCGTTGCAAGGATTCAATGTCGGGTTCAACGATCTGAGCGGATCCCTTCCCGCGCCGGCCGCGCGCATGGATCAGCAGCCGAATGTTGCCGGCGTCTCCGTCTGCCCGAACCACCTGACGCCGTCGCCATCCGCGGCATGGGACGCGATCGTCGGCCACTCGCCGTGGTACGAGGGCTGCGCCGACAGCTACGTCGATCCGGACCAGTTCGGCCTCACCGGCGCGTGGTACGACACCGCCGATCCCGGCAAGGGATTCTTGATCGACGCGATGCCCGATCACGTCGCGCCCGGCGTCGGCACCTACTTCGGCGGCTGGTTCAATTTCCTGTGCGACGTCTACAGATGTCCTGACGGAACGCCCGACGACGAGCAAGGCCGCCAACAGTGGTTCAGTTTCCAGGAAAACGTCG
>CALFNI010000466.1 GCA_937902695.1 uncultured Rhodanobacteraceae bacterium | reverse complement strand
GTTCGCGAACAGGTTGAACAGATGCGCGCGGCGGCCTTGTGCGTGCATGTGCATCGCCATCATGCGCGCGTAGCGGTCCATGCGCGTCAGATGATCGCCGAGCGAGCGGTACGCATCATGCTCGAGATCGCCGCGCAGCGAGCCGACGGGCCCGTCGACGCTCGCGTGCTCGTGGATCTCGCGATCGCCGCGCCAGCCGCCGCGGCGACGATCGAACAGGCGCAGCACGCGATCGGGATACGCATTGCCGTGACGCAGGAATGCGCCGAAATATTCGGTCAGGCGCGGGAAGCGGTAGCCGGCGTACGTCGGGAATCCGTTGTCGCGCTCGCGCTCGATCTCCGCGCGGAGCGCCGGCGTCACGCGCTCGTCGGCGTCGAGGCAGAGCACCCAGTCGTTCGCGGCGAGGCCGACCGCGTAATCCTTCTGCGAGCGATAGCCGTCGAACGCGCGCACCAGCACGCGCGCGCCGCGCGCCGCCGCGCGCTCGCGGGTGTCGTCGGTCGAATCCGAATCGACGACGACGATGTCGTCGCAGAACGCGAGCGACTCGAGGCAGGCGTCGATGCGGTCCGCTTCGTTGAGAGTGATGATGCAGGCCGAGAGGCCGGGGCGTGCGGGCATGGACGGATGCCGGTTGAAGTGTCAAGGTTAGCGGACTCGAGCGCCGCGATCACGCATCGAACGGGTCGGCGCCCGTAAAGGTCGGCGGCGAGACGATGCGATCGGCGCCTGCGCGGGGGTTTTGATTCGGCGCCCAAGCCCCCACGCAGGGCGTTCGGGTCGGCGGACTTTCCGATGGAATGGGTGTGAGGCATGGCGCATTACCTCTTGTTCGCCACGGAGCTCTATGCATTGCCGGTGCTGCGGCCGCTCGGCGCCGCGATCCGCGCCGCGGGGGGCGACGCCGCCTGGTTTGCGCCCGCCGCGTTCCGCGATCATCTCGCCGCTCACGAGCAGCTCCTGACCGACGCCGAAGCGGTGCGCAAGTGGCGGCCCGACGCGGTGTTCGCCGCGAGCAACTGGGTGCCGCAGTTCTTTCCGGGCGTCAAGGTCCAGGTGTTTCACGGTTTCAGCGTCGACAAGCGCTCGCCCGAGCGCGGCCATTTCCGCATCCGCGGCTTGTTCGATCTCTACTGCACGCAAGGGCCGGCGACGACGGTGCCGTTCGAGGAGCTCGCGCGACGCCACGGACACTTCGCGGTCGCCGAGACCGGCTGGCCGAAGCTCGATCCGCTGTTCGCGCCCGACGACGGCACGGCGGCGCGCTTGCGTCCGGCCGATGGACGTCGGGTCGTGCTCTATGCGGCAACGGTCACCGAGACGCTGAGCTCGGCGCGCGCGCTGCTCGGCGAGATCTCGATGCAGGTCGCGCGCGGCGATCGCTACTGGCTGCTGACGCTGCATCCCAAGACCGACCCCGTGCTCGTGCAGGCGTATCGCCAGCTCGCGGGGCCGAATGCCGGATTCGTCGAGCCCGAAGGGCTGGTGCCGGCGCTGCGCGCGGCCGACGTGCTGGTTTGCGATACCTCGTCGGTCGTGTCCGAGTTCGTCGTGCAGCGGAAGCCGGTCGTGACGTTCCGCAATCGCGCGCCGAAGGCGCACATGATCGACGTTGCCGATCCGGCCGAGCTCGAGACGGCGCTGCATCGCGCGTTCGCGCCGAGCGAGACGCTTCGGCACGAGCTGGCTGCGTATGCCGATCTGATCCATCCATGGCGCGACGGCCATTCGAGCGAGCGCGTGCTGGCGGCGGCACGCGATTTCGTCGCCGGGCAGTTCGGGGATCTGGCGCGCAAACCGATGAATCTCTGGCGGCGGCTGCAGATGCGGGCGCGGCTGCGGCGGTTCGGAGAGGCCCCGAACCGCTAGCGGGGTTCCCCTCTCCCGCGTGCGGGAGAGGGTAGGGTGAGGGCAAGCCGACAAGGCGTTCCACAAGACTGCCCTCACCCCAGCCCTCTCCCGCACGCGGGAGAGGGGGAAAAACACCATCGCCGCGGCCGGCGGGGTGCGCTATGCTCGATGTCTCTTTTTTACAACCGGCCCCGCCATGGCGAACGCCCGCGTGCTCGTCGTCGACGACGAGCCAGACATCCGGCAGACCGTCCGGGACATCCTCGAAGACGAGGGCTATGTCGTCGATCTGGCCGAATCGGCCGATGCCGCGCGCGAGGCGCGCCGGCAGCAGCGGCCCGATCTCGTGCTGCTCGACATCTGGATGCCGGATCTCGACGGCATCAGCCTGCTGCGGGAATGGAATGAGCGCGGCGGCTTGCCGTGCCCGGTCATCATGATCTCGGGTCACGGCACCGTCGAGACGGCGGTCGAGGCGACGCGGCTCGGCGCGTGGGATTTCATCGAGAAGCCGATCTCGCTCGCCAAGCTCCTGCTGGTCATTTCGCGCGCGCTCGAAGCGAGCCGTCTCAAGCGCGAAAACGAGGGCCTGCGCCGCCAGCTGCCGGCGCCGATCGAAGTCGTCGGCTCCGGCAAGGGCATGCAGGCACTGCGCGAGCAGGTCGAGCGCATCGCCGCGCACGACACCTGGGTGCTGATCCAGGGCGAGCCCGGCACGGGCAAGGAAACGCTCGCGCGCGCATTGCACGAGCGCAGCGCGCGGCGCAGCGGCCCGTTCGTCACCGTCGCCGCCGGCGCGATCGCGCGCGATCACGCGGCGCAGGCGCTGTTCGGCAGCGAAGACGCGAGCGGCGTGCAGCTTGGCCTGATCGAGCAGGCCAACGGCGGCACGCTGTTTCTCGACGAGCTCGCCGATCTCGATCCGGAATTGCAGCTGCGCCTTTCGAGCGTGCTCGAACGGCGCTCGATGATGCGGTGCGGCGGCCACGAGTCCGTCGCGATCGATGCGCGCGTGATCGCGGCGACGGCGCAGGATCTCGAAGCGCTGGTCGCCGCGGGACGTTTCCGCGAAGAGCTTTACTACCAGCTCAAGGTCGTGCCGCTGACCGTGCCGCCGCTTCGCGATCGCATCGACGACATTCCGGAGCTCCTGCGCTATCACGCCGATTACTTCGCCAACCGCGACAAGCTGCCCTACCGGAACTTCCCGGTCGCGGTGCAGAACCGCCTGCGCAATTACCCATGGCCCGGCAACCTGCGCGAGCTGCGCAATCTCGTGCAGCGGCTGTTGATTCTCGGCAACGCGCCCGACGTCGCGCTCGAAGAAGTCGAGCAGGCGCTCGGCGCGAGCATGCCGATCGCGCCGCCGGCGCCGTCGGCCGTGCACGACGGCATCGATTTCGCGCTGCCGCTCCGCGAAGCGCGCGAGCAGTTCGAGCGCGCCTACCTCCTGCACCAGCTCGGCGTCGCCGGCGGCAGCGTCGGCAAGCTCGCCAAGGCGGTCGGCATGGAACGGACTCATCTCTACCGCAAGCTCAAGGATCTCGGCGTCGACCCCCGGACGGGCGCGCGCGAGGGCTGAAACCGGCGTTTCACGGCGATATGCTGCACTGCGGAACTCGGGCGCCGCGAGCGGGTCCGAGAGTAGGGCTTCATCACCCCGATCACTCCCAACTCGCGCCGTTCCCCCTCGGGAACGGCGTATTTTTTCCGGCCCGCACCGCGCGCCGAGCGCGCGCTTCAAGGAGGACAGCATGCGACTCGACGGCAAAGTGGCGCTCGTGACAGGGGCCGCCAGCGGCATCGGCAAGCGGATCGCGGAGGTCTACGCCGACAACGGCGCCGCCGTGGCGATCGCCGATCTCAATCTCGACGGCGCGAATGCGGCCGCGAGCGAGATCGCAAAGAAAGGCGGCAAGGCCATCGGCATCAGGATGGACGTCACCAGCGAGCAGGAAGTCGACGACGGCGTCGCCGCAGTCGTCAGGCAGCTCGGCAGCGTCGACATCCTCGTGTCGAACGCGGGCATCCAGATCGTCAATCCGATCGAGAAGTTTCCGTACGCCGACTGGAAGAAGCTGATGACGATCCACGTCGACGGCGCATTCCTGACGACGCGCGCGTGCCTTCGCCAGATGTACGCGCGCGGCAAGGGCGGCGCGATCATCTACATGGGCTCGGTGCATTCGAAGGAAGCTTCGAAGCTGAAGGCGCCGTACGTCGCGGCGAAGCACGCGCTGATCGGTCTTGCGAAAGTCGTCGCGAAGGAAGGTGCCGAGCACGGCGTCCGCGCGAACGTGATCTGCCCCGGCTTCGTGCGCACGCCGCTCGTCGAGAAGCAGATTCCCGAGCAGGCGAAGGAGCTCGGCATTTCCGAAGACGATGTCGTCCGCAAGGTGATGCTGAAGGACACCGTCGACGGCGAGTTCACGACGGTCGACGACGTCGCCGCGTGCGCGCTCTTCTTCGCCGGTTTCGAGACGAATGCGCTGACCGGGCAGAGCCTCGTCGTCAGCCATGGCTGGTTCATGCAATGAACGCGCGCGTCCGGCGCGTCGCAAAAACGCTTGCGCGCAAGCGCGCGGCAGATCCGAGGGCTTCGCGCAACGCGCCGAGGCGGAAGGCAGCAAAGGCCGCATCGATCGCGACGCCGGTCGAATCGGCGAAGCGCTACGAAAACATCGCGCTCGTCCTGCAGGGCGGCGGTGCGCTAGGCGCGTATCAGTGCGGCGTGTACGAAGCATTGCATCGTGCCGGGATCCGGCCGAACTGGTTCGCCGGCACGTCGATCGGCGCGGTCAACGCAGCGATCCTTGCCGGCAACGCGCCGGAGCGGCGCATCGAGCGGCTGCACGCGTTCTGGAACACGATCTGCGAGCCCGCGGGCCTGCTCGCCTGGCCTGCGGCGATGCGCGATGCGCTCGCATGGCTGCCGCCGAACAGCGTTCTCAGTGCGTGGATCGGGGCGTTGTCCGCAGTCGGCGCGCTCGTGCAGGGCCAGCGCGGATTCTACGCGCCGCGCGGGCTGCCGCCATGGAGCCAGCCGCCGGGCTCGCCCGGCGCGACGAGTTTCTATGACACGGCGCCGCTGAAGGCGACGCTGGAGAAGCTCGTCGACTTCGATCGGCTCAACGCGGACGGCGTGCGATTGACGATCGGCGCGACCGACGTCGAGACCGGCAATTTCCGCTACTTCGATTCGGCGATCGACTGCATCGCGCCCGAGCATGTCATGGCGTCGGGCGCGTTGCCGCCGTCGTTCCCCGCGATCGTCATCGATGGCCGGCACTACTGGGACGGCGGCGTGGTTTCGAATACGCCGCTCGAGTACGTTCTCGAATCCTCGCCGCGCCGCGACACGCTCGCGTTCGAGGTGGATCTCTGGAGCGCGCACGGCATCCTGCCGCGAACCCTGCTCGACGTGCTGGAACGCCAGAAGGACATCCAGTATTCGAGCCGCACGCGGCTCGGCACCGACGCCGTCGCCGCGCGCCAGCGCCTGCGCAATACGCTCGGGATGCTGCTCGAGGCGGTTCCAAAGCAGCATCTGCCGGACGAGCTCGTCGCGGAGCTCACGCCGTGGCTCTGCGACCGCGTGTTCAACGTCATTCACCTGATCTATCGCGCCAAGCCGTACGAAGAGCAATTCAAGGACTATGCCTTCGGCCGCAACGCGATGCGGGAGCACTGGGCAAGCGGTTTCGCGGACATGACGCGCTCGCTCGGCGAGCCCGCATTTTTCGTGCCGCCGCCACGCGAAATCGGCGTCGTCACGCACGACATCCACCGCCAGGAGACGGCGGCGTAAATCCGGCGTAAAGGATGCTCCGCCGCCCATGTTTGGCGCGAAGATACGGCCATGAACAGCGACCTCATCGCCCGTTTGCGCGCGCAGCTCGGTGGCCCGCGCGACGGCGCGCTGTTGCGGTTTTCGCTGGGAACGGCGTTGCTTTCGAACGGAGATGCCTGCGGCGCGATCACGGCGTTTCGCGAGGCGGTCGGGTTCGACGCGACGTATTCGGCGGCGTGGAAGATGCTCGGCCAGGCGTTGGCCGACAGCGGCGATACGGGCGCTGCCGTCGATGCGTACCGGCACGGGCTCGACGTTGCGCGCACGCGCGGTGACAAGCAGGTCGAGAAGGAAATCGGCGTGTTTTTGCGGAGACTTCAGCGGCCCGCGGATTAGCGCTGCGTCTCACTGTCCGGGCAGCTGCTATCGCTCGCCGGTCCTCGACATCGGCGGCGCCGCACTTTTGTCCTCATCGACCGCCGAGCCGCGGCAGCGTGCGAAAAGCGTGGCGTCTTCGCCCACGCCTCGTCGATCGGCTCCGCGACGAGCGCGGTTTGCTTGCGATCCGCGCGGAGCGCGCGCTCACGGCATCT
>CALFNI010000465.1 GCA_937902695.1 uncultured Rhodanobacteraceae bacterium | reverse complement strand
CGTAGTAGCGCAGGAGATCGGCCTCTTCGCGCACTTCGCCGATCGCGGCGGGTATCGTCTTGCCGGCTTCGCGTACGCACAGCGCGATGAACTCGCCGCGGCGCTGTTCGAGCAGGTCGGCGGCGTGTTCGAGGATCGCGGCGCGGCTCGCGGCGGGCAGCGCGTCCCACGCCGGTTGCGCGGCGACGGCATTGCCGAGCGCTTTCTCGATCGTCGCGGCGTCGGCGTGTTGCGATTTGCCGATGACCTGGCGGCGATCGGCCGGGTTCGTGATGTCGCGCGTGTCGCCGGCGTTGGTCGCGCCGGGCACGAGCGGCTCGGCCTTCCACGGGCCTTTGTGCTGGTTGACGGCTTCGGCCAGCGCGCGCAGCGCGTCGTCATTTCCGAGATTGACGCCCATGGAGTTTTTCCGGAGTTCCCCGTAAAGGTTGATCGGCAGTGGGATGCGCGGATGCGGCTTCGAGGCGAAAGCGCGCACGATTTCGGCGGGATCGGCGACGAGGTCGCGGATCGACACGTCCTCGTCGACGATGCGGTTGACGAACGAGGTGTTCGCGCCGTTTTCGAGGAGTCTCCGCACGAGATACGGCAGCAGGTCTTCGTGCGAGCCGACCGGCGCGTAGACGCGGCAGGGCACGTTCAAGTTGTTCGGGCCGATGACTTCCGCATAAAGATCGGTGCCCATGCCGTGCAGGCGCTGGAACTCGAACGGACGGCCGTGCGCCAGGTGATGAATTGCGGCGATCGTGTGCGCGTTGTGCGTCGCGAATTGCGGATAGATCGCGGCGGCGCCGGCGTCGAACAGGCGTCGCGCACAGGCGAGATACGAAACGTCGGTGTTGGGCTTGCGCGTGTAGACGGGATAGCCCGGCAGGCCCTGTTCCTGCGAGCGCTTGATTTCCGAATCCCAGTACGCGCCCTTGACGAGGCGCACGCACCAGCGGCGGTTGGCCTTGCGCGCCGTTTCGGCGAGCCAGTCGATGACGAATGGCGCGCGCTTCTGGTACGCCTGCACGGCGAGGCCGAAGCCGTTCCAGCCTTCGAGTGACGGATCGGCGAAGACGGCGCCGATGATGTCGAGCGAGAGCTCGAGGCGGTCCGCTTCCTCGGCGTCGACGGTCATGCCGATGCCGTTCTTCATCGCGAGTTGTGCGAGCGCGAGGATTTTCGGCGTCAGCTCCGCGTGCACGCGTGCGCGCTTGGCGACTTCGTAGCGCGGGTGCAGCGCGGAGAGCTTGACCGAGATCGACGGTGCGTCGAGCACGTCCTTCTCGCGCTGCTTCGCGGCGGCGCTGCGGTTGCCGAGGGCGTTGATCGCGTCGACGTACGCCTTGTAATAGCGCTCGGCGTCGGGTTGCGTCAGCGCGGCTTCGCCGAGCATGTCGTACGAGTAGCGGTAGACCGCGTTTTCTTTTTCGTCAGCGCGGTCGAGGGCTTCCTTGATCGTGCGGCCCATGACGAACTGGTGGCCCATGATGCGCATCGCCTGGCGCACGGCGAGGCGCACGACGGGCTCGCCGGCGCGCCCGACGAGGCGCTTGAACGCGCCCGTGAAGTCGCGGCGCGTATCTTCGGCGAGCGCGACGAGGTGGCCGGTGAGCATCAGGCCCCAGGTCGAGGCGTTGACGAAGACGGAGTCGCTCGTGCCGAGATGCTTCTTCCAGTCGGCCTCGCCGAGCTTGTCGCGGATCAGCTTGTCGGCGGTCGCGGTGTCCGGGATGCGGAGCAGCGCTTCGGCGACGCACATCAGGAGCACGCCTTCCTCGCTCGAAAGGTCGTACTGGCGCATGAAGGATTCGACGGCCGATTGCTGATCGGCTCGTGCGCGCACTCGCGCGACGAGCTCGCTGGCGCGCGCGAGGACGAGCTCGCGCTCGGCGGGCGGGAGCGTCGCCTGCGAGAGGAGGTCGTCGACGGCTTCGGTTTCGTCGCGCGTCCACGCGGCGGTGATGCGCGCGCGGGCGGGCTCGACGGTGGTCGGGAGTTCGGGGGTGAGGATGTCGCTCAAGGCGGCGTCTCGAAGAGGGGCCGGCGCCCGTTTTGGGGGCGCCGCGGTAGGCGCGTAGTGTAGTGAGCTGCTCAATTCGGCGTCATCCCCGCGA
>CALFNI010000464.1 GCA_937902695.1 uncultured Rhodanobacteraceae bacterium | reverse complement strand
GAATCCGCCGCCCGACATCGAGCTCAAGCCGGAGATCGACGAGGACGACAAGGCGCCGCTGCGCCGCATGGGTGCCAAGCGGGCGGCGAAATACGGCCGCGATTCGCTGCGCTGAGGGCGGCGATCAGCCGCCGAGCCGCGCCTTCACGCGCTGCGACACGGCGCCCATGTCGGCGCGACCGGCCACCTGCGGCCTGACCAGCCCGATCACCTTGCCCATGTCCTTCGCGCTCGCGGCGCCGGAATCGGCGATCGCCTTGGCGATGATCGCCTCGATCTCGGCCTCGCCGAGCTCGGCCGGCATGTAGGCCTTGATCACGCCGACCTCGTATTCCTCTTTCGAGGCGAGATCCTCGCGCGCGGCGGCGCGGAACTGCTCGATCGAGTCGCGGCGCTGCTTGATCATCTTCTCGATGACCTTGAGCACCTCGGTGTCGTCCAGCACGATGCGCTCGTCGACCTCCCGCTGCTTGATCGCGGCGAGGATCAGGCGGATCACGCCGAGGCGGTCCTTCTCGCCGCCCTTCATCGCGGCCTTCATGTCGTCGGTGATCTGCTGCTTCAGCGGCATGTCGAGCCTCGCGTGGGTTGTCGTCGCTTCGGAACCGGTGGCGGGGAAACGCAAACGGCCGACATCGCTTGCGCAATGCCGGCCGAAGGTTTCAGCCCGGATCGGTGGGCCGCCGGCCCACCGGGAATCAATACAGGCGCTGGCGCTTCGTCACGTCGCGCGAAACGCGGCGCAGGTGACGCTTGACCGCAGCCGCGCGCTTGCGCTTGCGCTCCTGGGTCGGCTTTTCGTAAAACTCGCGCTTGCGGACTTCGGCGAGGACGCCGGCTTTCTCGCAGGTGCGTTTGAAACGGCGGAGCGCGAACTCGAACGGTTCGTTCTCGCGGACTTTCACGCTTGGCATAAACTCTCCGGTAGATGTCGCCCTCGGGCGGCGGGCGAGCCGCATATTCTATCGTGACGAATCAGCCATTTGCAAAGCAGGGGAGCCGGCCCGCGGGGCCGGTGCTCGGGGTCGAGACCTCGTGCGACGAGACCGGCGTTGCCGTGTTCGACCGGGCCCGGGGGCTCCTTGCCCACACGCTCTACAGCCAGATCCGCATGCACGCGGACTACGGCGGCGTGGTACCGGAGCTCGCCTCGCGCGACCACGTCAGGAAGCTCCTGCCGCTCGTCGAGGAGACGCTGAAGCGGGCTGGCCTCGGCGTCGCGGACCTCGGCGGCGTCGCCTATACGGCGGGTCCCGGGCTCGTCGGCGCGCTGCTGGTGGGCGCGACGGTCGCGCGCTCGCTGGCCTGGGCGCTCGGGCTCCCGGCCATCGGGGTCCACCACATGGAGGGGCATCTGTTGGCGCCGCTGCTCGAAGCCGACCCGCCCGCGCCGCCCTTCGTCGCGCTGCTGGTCTCGGGGGGCCATTCGATGCTGATCGAGGTCGGCGCGATCGGCCGCTACAGGCTCCTCGGCGACACGCTCGACGATGCGGCCGGCGAGGCATTCGACAAGACCGCCAAGCTGATGGACCTGCCGTACCCGGGCGGCCCCGCGCTCGCCAAGCTCGCCGAGCAGGGCCATCCCGGCGCGTTCCGCTTCTCGCGGCCGATGACCGATCGGCCGGGCCTCGATTTCAGTTTCTCCGGGCTCAAGACGCAGGTGCTGCTGGCGTGGCAGGCGAGCGACCGTTCCGGCCAGACCAGGGCCGACATCGCGCGCGCGTTCGAGGACGCGATCGTCGAGACCCTCGCCATCAAGTGCCGCCGCGCGCTCGCGGCGACCGGCGCGCGTTCCCTCGTCGTCGCCGGCGGCGTCGGCGCGAACAGGCGGCTTCGCGCCGCGCTCGCCGAAGCGGGCGCGAAGGAAGGCTTCCGCACGTATTTCCCGCGGCCGGAGTTCTGCACCGACAACGGCGCGATGATCGCGCTCGCCGGCGCGCTGCGGCTCGAGGCGGGACAGCTCGAATCGGCCGCGATCAAGGTGCAGCCGCGCTGGGACCTCGCTTCGCTGCCGCCGGTCGCGTGACACGCTGAGGATCGCCATGGATTTCGTCTTCATCGAAGACCTTCGCATCGACACCGTGATCGGCATCTACGACTGGGAACGCCGCACGCGCCAGACGATCGCGCTCGACATCGAGCTCGGCTTCGACAACACGAGGCCGGCCGCGAGCGACGCGATCGGCGACACGCTCGACTACAAGGCGGTTTCCAAGCGCCTGATCGCCTTCGTCGAAGGCTCGAGCTTCCAGCTCGTCGAGACGCTCGCCGAGCGCTGCGCCGCGATCGTCCGCGACGAGTTCGGCGTCGCGTGGCTCCGGCTGAAGCTCTCCAAGCCGGGCGCGGTGCGCGGGGCGAAAGCCGTCGGCGTCGTCATCGAGCGCGGCACGCGCGCCTGATGCACCGCGCGTATCTCAGCCTCGGCTCGAACATCGAGCCGGAGCGCCATCTTCGCGAGGCGATTGCCGAGCTGCGTACGCGCTTCGGCACGATCGCCGTGTCGCCGGCCTACCGTTCCGCGGCCGTCGGATTTGACGGGCCTCCCTTCGTCAACCTCGCCGCCGGCATCGACACGGGCCTCGAGCCGGCCGCGCTCGACGCGTGGCTGCACGCGCTCGAAGATCGCCACGGCCGGCGCCGCGACGGACCGCGCTATTCGAGCCGCACGCTCGACGTCGACATCGTGCTGTTCGACCACCGGATCGTCCGCGGGCCGGGCCATCTCGAGATTCCGCGTCCCGAGCTCGCCGAGCCGTTCGTGCTCGTGCCGCTCGCCGACATCGCGCCGCACGCGCGCGAACCGGTCAGCGGCCGCTCCGTGGCCGAGCTGCTGGCGGCCTTGTCGCCGAGGCCGCGCCTGGAGCCGGTTTCGCTCGAAATCGGTCCGGCCTGAAACGGCCTCAGCCCTCCGTGTCGCCGCGGAAGTGTCGACCCGATCACATTTTTGAGGGAAACTGCGGTCGGGCCCGCTCCAGGCGGGGGCAGCGGTGCGCTGTACATGTTCAATTTTCTGGCGGCGACCTTCGGCCGCCCCCAGACGCGGCCGCAACCGGCGGCCCAGGACGGCGAGCTCGACGGCGCCTACGGCGGCGGCGTCCGCTATCGCCCGCGGCTGACCGCCCAGATCCTGCGCGACCACGAGGTGATCCGCCGCGAGATGCGGGCGCTGCTCGATGCGTGCCGCGCGCAGGACGAAGACGCCGAGATCGTCTGCATGCGCCGCTTCGCGGACAGCTTCCGGCGCGCCGGCCTGATCAAGAGCGTGCAGCTCTATCCGTATCTTCGCTGGGCGCTCGAGAAGGATCGCATGGCGACGATCCAGTTCAAGTCGACGCATCGCGAGCTCGAGCGCTCCTCGCTCCTGATCGAAGCCGTGCTGACCGACTATCTCGATTCGCCGTGGGACAGCTATCGCCGGCGCAGGTTCGTGCACGACGTCGTGCGCGTCGCGGGTCTCTTCGCGCAGATGCTGCGGCAGGAAGAGGGCACGCTGCTGCCGCTGTATGCGCCGCCGGGGCAGTATCGGTACGTCGACGGCGTCGATACGTTTTGAATGAGGCGCTGGGTCCCCCCTTTCGCGGGGACGACGGAAGAGGTGC
>CALFNI010000463.1 GCA_937902695.1 uncultured Rhodanobacteraceae bacterium | reverse complement strand
GCATCAGGCAGGCGCCGAAGCGGCCCGACTGCACGCGGTCGGACGGGCAGCCGACGTTGAGATTGATCTCGTCGTAACCCTGCGACTCGCCGACGCGCGCCGCCGCCGCGAGCTCGGTAGGATCCGCTCCGCCGAGCTGCAGCGCGACCGGGTGCTCGGCCGGATCGAACCCCAGCAGGCGCGCGCGATCGCCGTGCAGCACCGCCGGCGCGGTGACCATTTCCGTGTAGAGCAGCGCATGCGGCGACAGCAGGCGATGGAAGAACCGGCAATGCCGGTCCGTCCAGTCCATCATCGGGGCGACGCAGAGGCGGTGGGATGGCGTGTTCATGAGTCGGACGAATTCTACCGGCGCGCGAACGGCCGCGCTCGCCGGCGCGAGCCGACGGTTGAGCCCGCCGGCGCGCGCGTGGCCCGAGCGCCGGCGAGGCGTTTGCTAGACTCGCGGCCGCTTTCACTGCGCATTCGGGACGAACCATCGTCATGGCCTCGGCGATACCGTTCGAAGACAGCGCGATCCCGTCGCCGGGACGCGCCGACGCGCACGCCGGCGACGATCCGGCGCTGCACTTCCTCGCCGGCGGCGGCGAAGTCGGCGCGCGCCTGCGCGACATCGACTGGTCTTCGACTCCGCTCGGACCCGCCGCGCTCTGGCCGCAATCGCTGAAGACGATCGTGCGCGTGATGCTCGATTCGCGCTACGCGATGTGGATGCTCTGGGGTCGCGAGCTCACGTTCTTCTGCAACGACGCGTATCTGCCGACCGTCGGCCTCAAGCGCGACTGGGTGCTCGGCGCGCGCTCCGACAAGGTCTGGGCCGAGATCTGGCCCGACATCGGCCCGCGCATCGAGCACGTGCTCGCCCACGGCAAGGCGACCTGGGACGAGGCGTTGCAGCTCTTCCTCCAGCGCAGCGGCTTCACCGAGGAGACGTTCCACACGTTCTCGTACAGCCCGGTCTACGACGACGAAAGCCGCGTCGCCGGCATGCTCTGCGTCGTGACCGAGGTCACCGAGCGCGTCGTCGGCGAACGGCGGCTGCGCGCGCTATCCGATCTCGCCGCGCATATCGCGCGCGGCGAGAGCGCCGAGGAGACCTGCCGGCGCGCGTTCGAGATCCTGGCGCGGTATCCGTCCGACATCCCGTTTGCGGCGGTCTATCTCGTCGAGGGCGGCGTCGCGCGTCGCGCCGCGCAATCGGGCGCCGACGGCTCGCCCGCGCTGCCGCCGACGCTCCCGCTCGAAGCCGTCGCGCCCTGGCCGGTCGCCGCGCTCATCGCCGACGAAGCGCCCCGCGAAGTGCGCGACCTCGGTACGCTCGGCGTCGAGATCGCCGGCCGCGAATGGCCCGACCACGTGCAGCGCGCGGTCGTGCTGCCGCTGACCACCGCGGGCCATGGCCTCGCCGGCTTCCTGATCGCGGGCGTCAGCCCGCGCCGGCCGCTCGACGACGAATACCGCTCGTTCCTCGACCTCCTCGCAGGCCAGATCGCGGCGGCGATCGGCGATGCGCAAGCGTATGAGAACGAGCGCCGCCGCGCCGAGGCGCTCGCCGAGCTCGACCGCGCCAAGACCGCGTTCTTCTCGAACGTCAGCCACGAGTTCCGCACGCCGCTGACGCTGATGCTCGGACCGCTCGGCGAGGCGGTCGGCGACGAGCGGCTGCCGGCGCCGGTGCGCGATCGGCTCGATCTCGCGCACCGCAACGCGATCAGGCTGCAGCGGCTCGTCAATTCGCTGCTCGAGTTCTCGCGCATCGAGGCCGGCCGCGTGCAGGCCAGCTTCGCGCCGACCGATCTTGCCGCGCTGACGCGCGACGTCGCGAGCACGTTCCGCTCGGCGATGGAAAAGGCCGGGCTCGCGTTCCTCGTCGATTGCGCGCCGCTCGACGATGCGGCCGCGATCGACCGCGAGATGTGGGAGAAGATCGTCCTCAACCTTCTTTCGAATGCCTTCAAGTTCACGCTGGCGGGCGGCGTCACCGTGCGCATGCGCGGCGAACGCGGCGCGGCGGTGCTCGAAGTCGCCGACACCGGCGTCGGCATTCCGGACGAGGAGCTGCCGCGCCTCTTCGAGCGCTTCCACCGCGTCGAATCGACGCACGGCCGCACGCACGAGGGCTCCGGCATTGGCCTCGCGCTCGTGCAGGAGCTCGTGAAGCTGCACGGCGGCACGATCGAGGCGGCGAGCGTGCTCGGCAAGGGCACCACGTTGCGCGTGCGCATTCCGCTCGGCGTCGCGCATCTGCCGAGCGAGAGCCTGCACGCATCGCCCGTGCCGGCTGCCGGCGCGACGAGCACCTTCGTCGAGGAAGCGCTGCGCTGGCTGCCGGATGCCGGGGCGCCGTCCGCGCATGTCGCCGCCGAGGCCGCGCCGGTCGCGGACGGCCGCTTTGCGCCGACGTTCGGCGCGCGCATCGTGCTCGCCGACGACAACGCCGACATGCGCGCGTACGTGCGCGGCCTGCTCGCGCCGTTCTACGCGGTCGAGGCCGTCACGAACGGCAGCGAGGCGCTCGCCGCCGCGCAGCGCGCGACGCCGGATCTGATCCTGAGCGATGTCATGATGCCCGAGCTCGACGGCTTCGCCCTGCTCGCGGCGGTGCGCAAGGATCCCGCGCTGCAGAGCATTCCGGTCGTGCTGTTGTCCGCACGCGCCGGCGAGGAATCGCGCATCGAAGGCCTCGATTCCGGCGCCGACGACTACATCGTCAAGCCGTTTTCGTCGCGCGAGCTGCTCGCGCGCGTCGGCGGCCTGCTCGAGCTGCGCCGCATGCGGCGCCTGCGCGCGGCGCAGTTCGAGACGCTGCTCAACGAGGCACCGCTCGGCGTGTTCCTCGTCGACGCGGCATTGCGCCTGCGCGATGCGAACCCGACCGCGCGCTCGGCGATGGGCGCCCTCGACGATCTCGTCGGCCGCCATATCGAAGAGATCCTGCGCGTGCTGTGGCCCGAGCCGCACGCGAGCAGCGTCATGGCGCGGTTTCGCCACACGCTCGCTACCGGCGAGCCGTGCTTCATGCCCGAATCGATCGAGGTGCAACGCGACCGCCGCGCGACCGAGCACTACGAATGGCAGATCAGCCGCATCCCGCTGCCGGACGGCCAGAACGGCGTCGTCTGCTACTTCCGCGATATCTCGCAGCACGTCGAGGCGCGCCTGCTGCTCGAGACCGCGGACCGGCAGAAGGACGAGTTCCTCGCGATGCTCGCGCACGAACTGCGCAACCCGCTCGCGCCGATCCGGAACGCCGGCGAGGTGCTGTCGCGGCTCGACCTTCGCGAGCCGCGCGCCGAGCAGGCGGTCGGCGTCGTGCAGCGCCAGATCACGACGCTGACGCGTCTCGTCGACGATCTTCTGGATGTTTCGCGCATCACGCGCGGCCGCGTCGAGCTGCAGATGAAGCCGGTCCAGTTGTCGGAAATCGTTTCGCAGGCGGTCGAGATCGTCGAGCCGCTCGTGAAGGAGAAGCGCCAGAAGCTGTCGACGACGACATACCGCGCGCTCCGCGTGCAGGGCGATCCGGCGCGGCTCGTGCAATGCATCGCGAACGTGCTGACGAACGCGGCCAAATACACCGACGACGGCGGCGCGATCCGGCTCGAAGTGCGCGAAGCCGACGGCGATGCGCTTGTCACCGTCACCGACAACGGCATCGGCATTCCGCCCGAATTGCAGGCGCGCGTGTTCGATCTTTTCGTGCAGGGCGAGCGCGCGCTCGATCGCGCGCAGGGCGGCCTCGGCATCGGGCTCTCGGTCGTCAAGCGGCTCGTCGAGATGCACGGCGGCAGCGTCTCGGTCTTCAGCGAAGGATCCGGCCACGGGTCGCGCTTCGAGATGCGCCTGCCGCTGCTCGAACGCGTCGCGCCGGCGGAGGTGCACGCGCCCGCGATGCAGGTGACGCCGCGGCGCATCCTCGTCGTCGACGACAACGAGGATGCGGCCGATTCGCTGACGATGGTGCTGCAGCTCGACGGTCACCAGGTCGCGACCGCATATACCGCTGAGGATGCGCTCGCGCTCGCAGAGGAATTCCGGCCGGACGTCGCGCTCCTCGACGTCGGCCTTCCGCGCATGGACGGCTATGAGCTCGCAGGGCGGCTTCGCGCGCTGGCGCAACTGGATCGCGTCTATCTCGTCGCCCTGACCGGCTACGGCCAGCCGGGCGACGCCGCGCGCGCGCTCGCGGCGGGCTTCGACAGCCACCTCGTCAAGCCGGCCGAGTACCGCGCGCTGCAGGACATCATCGAGCGCGTGCGCGCGTAACCCCGCGCCGCCCGCCGCGACGTTGGAGTCTCTGCCGGACCACGGGAGAGACCGATGAAGAACGAGACGATCGCGCGTCCGTACGCGCTGGACTGGGTTCGTGTCGGCGCGCTGAGCGGAAGCTTCGCGGCGCATGCCGTCATCCTGCTGCTCGCCGTATTGCCGATGACGGTGCCGGTGACGCGGCCGGCCGTGGAGGAAATCGTCGCGCGATGGATCGAATCGCCGCCTCCCCCGCAGGAGCTGCCGGAGCCGGCGCCGCCGAAGCCCGCCCCGCATCGCGTGCGCGCGCTGCCGGTGCACGTCGAGACGCCGCCGGCGCCGGTGCCCGACGTTCCGGCGCCGCCGCCGGAGTCGCACGCTACGGCGCCTGTTCTCGATCCCGGCCCGACGACTTCGCCGCCCGACATCGGCAGCGGCGGCGCGACGCAGGCGCTCGCCTACGCATCGCCCATGCAGCCGCGGTATCCGCCCGCGTCCGTGCATGCGCGCGAGGAAGGAACGGTGACGCTGCGCGTGCTCGTCGATGCGAGCGGCGTGCCGCAACGCGTCGAGATCGCGCGGAGCTCGGGGCATGCGCGGCTCGATGCCGCGGCGAAGGAAAGCGTCGGGCGGGCGCGATTTCGGCCGGTCATGCGGAACGGCGTCGCGGTGCAGGCCTGGGGCATCGTGCCGATCGCGTTCCGACTCGAGCGCGGCTGAAGCGCAGTCTTTTCCCCTCTCGCGCAAGCGGGAGAGGGGCAAGGCAAGGTAGAGTTGATGGCATGGATCTCCACAACCTCTGGTACGTCCTCGCCGCGATCCTGATCGTCGTCGGCGTCGTCGGCACCGTGCTGCCGGCGTTGCCCGGCGTGCCGCTCGTCTTCGCCGGCATGCTCGTCGCGGCATGGGCCGACGGGTTCCAGCACGTCGGCCTCTGGACGCTGATCGGCCTCGGCGTGCTGACGGTCCTCGCGGTTGCGGTCGATTTCCTCGCGGGACTCGCCGGTGCCAAGCGCGTCGGCGCGAGCCGGCTCGCGCTGATCGGCGCCGCGGTCGGCACGATCATCGGCATCTTTTTCGGGATTCCGGGCCTGCTGCTCGGGCCGTTCCTCGGCGCGCTGATCGGCGAGCTCTTCGCCGGCGGCACGCTTCAGCGCGCCGCGAACGTCGGCGTCGGCGCGTGGATCGGGTTTCTCGTCGGCACCGTCCTGAAGCTCGGCGTGTCGTTCGCGATGCTGGGGCTGTTCGCGCTCGCCTTCATCGTGCACTGATCATTCGGCGGATAGATGCGCGATCGCGGCGGTGCTGCGCTCGCGGTCGCCATCGTCGAACGGCGTCACCTCGACCGCTTCGACCGTGCCCTCGTCGAGGCAGCGCACGTTCACGTCGACGCCGTCCGGATGCGAGCGCGGGATGTAGAAGCTCTTGACGCCGCAATGCCGGCAGAAGCGATGCTTCGCGGCGCCGGTGTTGAACGTGTACTCGACGAGCGCGTCCTCGCCGGCGAGGAGCCGGAAGCGCGATGCCGGCACGATCAGGTGCACGAAGCCCGTCATGCGGCAGATCGAGCAGTTGCAGTCGAGCGCCGCGATGCGCGCCGGCGCGTCGACTTCGAAGCGCACGCGGCTGCAGTGGCAGCCGCCCCGGTGTGTGACGAGCCCGTCTTTCATCCGCCCATTGTGCGGCAGGCCGTGGCCGCGTGGCGACGAGCGCGCGTGGGCCGGACCTTTGGCACATAGCGAAACGCGGCCCGGCGAGTAGCGTGCGCGCATTCCCGGGAGGATTCGATCATGCTCAATCGACGCGCATTCGCGCTCGCCGTTGCCGCTCTGGTTTGGTCGTCGTCGCTCGCGTTCGCCGCCGAGACGCCGGACTGGATCCGGCGCAGCAACGAGGATGCGCAACCGCTCCTCAAGGTGCTCGGCGACTTCGGCCCCGAGTTCGCCGCGCGCACCGGCGTCGCCGGCTACGACGACAAGGTCACGCAGATCCCGCCCGACGTGAACGAGAAGTTCCGCAAGGCCACCGCCGCCGTGCGCGAGGACTTGAAGGCCAAGCTCGCCGCCGAAAAGGATCCGCTGGTGCAGCAGGATCTCAAGATCATGATCGAGGCCGCGACGCTGCAGATCGACTCGAGCGCGCTCAACGAGAAGTACCTCCTGCCGTACACGAACGTCGGCCAGACGATCTTCTTCGGCGAGTTCAATCTCCTGCAGGATCAGGTCGACGAGAAACGCCGGCCGAGCGCGCTGACGCGCCTCAATCGCTACACCGGCCTCGAAAAGGGCTACACGCCGCTGACCGAGCAGGCCAAGGCGCAGTACGAAGCGGCGATGAAGAACAAGGCGCTGCTGGGGCCGTTCAAGGGCCAGGTCGATCAGGACCTTCAGAACACGGCGAGCTATGTCGACGGCATCCGCAAGCTCTACGCGAAATACAAGATCGCCGGCGCCGACAAGGCGCTCGATGCGCTCGACACGCAGCTCAAGGATTACGACGCGTGGGTCAAGGCGACCGTGATCCCGCACGCGCGCGACGATTTCAAGCTGCCGCCCGAGCTCTACGCCGACAATCTCAAGAACGTCGGCCTCGACATCGCGCCCGAGGCGCTGGTCGCCAAGGCCGAGCTTTCATACGCCGAGATCCGCAACGAGATGCAGGCGATCGCGCCGCTGATCGCGAAGGATCATCACCTGGAAGCCACCGACTATCGCGACGTGATCCGCGCGCTCAAGAAGGAGCAGATGCCGCGCGACAAGATCGAGCCCGCGTATCACGACGTCATCGCGAAGATCGAGGACATCATCCGCCGCGAGCACATCGTGACGCTGCCCGATCGCGCGATGAACATGCGCATCGCGTCCGAAGCCGAGACGGCCGCGCAGCCGGCGCCGCACATGGATCCGCCGCCGCTGATCGGCAACAAGGGCGAGCGCGGCACGTTCGTGCTGACGCTCGGCAATCCCTCGTCGACCGGCAGCGCCGACAGCTACGACGACTTCAACCATCCGTACGCGACGTGGACGCTGACCGCGCACGAAGGACGGCCCGGCCACGAATTGCA
>CALFNI010000462.1 GCA_937902695.1 uncultured Rhodanobacteraceae bacterium | reverse complement strand
TGCGCATGAGCCGCTTCAACGCCGACGCCTTTCACGGCCGCTGCAGCCACGTGATCGTGTGGCAGCTGGTCGCCGATGCCGACGTGCGGCAATACGTGGCGGCGGTCGAAGCACTGCATGCCCAACCCTTCTTCGCCGCGCCGTTGTTCGAAATCGTCGACGTGATCGCGGGTGTCGAAGACGAAGATGAAGAGGAGTTGCTGCCGATCCTGGCGTTTGCGGGGTGAACCCTCTCGCTCTTGTTGCCCTCGCCGAAGGCGCCGAGCCCATGTGCTGAGGGACACGCTCGGGCAGGACTGCGTCGGGTCGACAGTTCCAGTGCGCCTTCTATCGGCCACGGCCGCCCCGATCGGCGGCCCATCCGAAACGATCGATCGCCGCAGCGTGAACTGAAGGCAGCGGGCGCCCGCTGCTTTTTTTGCGCGCGGGTGTCCGCTTTTCGAGAGCGGATCGCGCTTTCCCCAGTAGGGACTCGAACGACGAGGAGCCGCCATGCCCTTGCTGCACCGCTTTCTCGCTACCGCTGCGCTGCTGCTGGCAGCAGGCACGGTGCGCGCCGACTTCGGCGTGCCCGCCGGGCTGCAGCCCGGGGACACGTTTCGCCTGATGTTCGGGACGAGCTTCGGCCACGACGCGACGTCCGTTGACATCGCGGTCTACGACGCCTTCGTCGAGTTCAGCGCCCTGGCGTCCGGACTGACGCGCTACGACGGCCAGCCCATCGCCTGGCACGTCCTCGGCAGCACGTTCGCCGACGCCGCCAGTTCCCGGCTGTCGAGCTCGCAGATTCCGATCTACAACGTCGACGGCCAGTTGCTGTTCGACGCCGGCAATCCGATCTGGGGCAACGTCTACAACCCGACCCGGCCGCTGGCGTTGATCCGCACCGACCGCGGCGCGATCTACGGCGGGTTGGTCTGGACCGGCACGAACGTCATCGGCAATCCTTTCGAGGACTATTGGCTCGGCGGCCTCGGCAACGCCGGCAGCGAGGTCGGCTTCGACGTCTCGACCGGCGGCTGGCTCGCCTTCGAAGTCGACGTCGATGCGACAAACCTGTACCCGCTCTACGCGTTCTCGGATGTCATCACCGTCGCAGACATCGGTGGCGGTGGCGGTGGCGGTGGCGGTGGCGACGGCGACGGCGGCACCGTGACGTCGGTGCCCGAGCCCACTTCATTCGCCTTTCTCTCGACCGGCATCGCGTTGCTGGCGTTCGTCGGCGCGCGTCGACGGCGCCGGTCTTGAACCAAACAGCGAATGGAACAGAGCCGCTCGAGGCGGCGCCGTCGGGGAGGCACCTGGAACGAGCGGCTGACCGTCTCCTTGGCCGTCATCACGCTCGGCCCGCTGCAGGTGCAGCTCGTTGCGGACGGCGCATCCGGACGCATCAATCGTCTTTGTTCGCGTACTTCTGCGCCAACCGCTCGGCAAACCTCTCAAGTTCGATGACGGCTCGCGCGTGAGTCCCGGCGCCTATCTGCTCCGCCTGATCCATCGCCCAAACACGGAATTCAATCTGACGACCGACCGTGGAGGTGACTTCGGCAAAGGCAGTGACGCTGCGGCCAACCGGAGTCGCCGCCAGATGGCTGACGTCGACGCGCGTGCCGACAGCGCTTTCCCCGGGTTCGAAGTACGGCTTGATCGCGTTCAGTGCCGCGTTCTCCATGGTCATGATCATGACCGGAGTCGCGAGTACCGAAGGTAGCGTTGCATCCTTGAACCGATTGGCAAGGTGCTCGCGGGATACAACCAGCGTGAATGAGCCTTTGGCCCCGGTGGGGATGGCGCGCATGGGACTCCTTTCTACTTTCTATGGAGAGCGGCAAGCGGGTGCGCCCCTTCGATCTGATGATCCTCCCTAACGCACTCGAGCGTCAGCGCTGCGGCGCCTGCGACATCGCGGCTGACGGAGGGAGGCGATTCAAGCGATCGCGCGCCTGGAGGATCAGGTCGGCGGCCTTCTCGCCGATCATGAGCGAGGCCGCATACGTGTTGCCCGATACCAGGGTCGGCATGATCGAGGCGTCTGCGACACGCAGGCCGGCCACGTTGTGGACACGCAAGTCATGATCGACGACGGCATCGACCGCGGAACTGCCCATGCGGCAGCTGCCGCTCGGGTGGTAGATCGTCATGCCGGTTGACCGGGCGAAGTCCAGCACTTCCGCGCTGTCGGCGAAGTCGCGCTCCGGCCTGTAGCGCGAGTCGACCTCCACGGCCAGCGCCGGTTGGCCGACGATGCGCTCGGCCAGACGAATGCCGCGGACCATCGTCGCGCAATCCTCAGCAGCCGTCAGATAGCCGCCCAGGATGCTTACATCCTCCCTCGCATCCGCGCTGCGGAGTCGAACCGAGCCGCGGCTCGCAGGCCGCAACTTGCACACGGAAATCGTGAAGGCCGAGAAGCGATGCAGCCCGGTGTCGTAGCTGTCGACACTGAGCGGCTGGAAATGGAACTGCACGTCGGGTGTAGCCAGGCCAGAGTCGGTGCGGGCAAAAGCTCCGGCAAGACTCGCGCCGAAGGTGAGCGCGCCGCGCCGGCGCAGCAGGTAATCGGCGCCGATCAGCCATCGGCGCGGTGCCGTCCGGGCGCGATCGTTCAGCGTGATGGGACGACGCGTCTTGTAGACGAGCCGCGCCTGGTAGTGATCCTGGAGTTGCCGGCCGACCGCGGGCAGAGCCTGCTGCACCTCGATGCCGAGCGCCCGCAGCGATTCCGGATCGCCGAGCCCAGACAACTGCAGCAGCTTCGGCGAACCGATCGCACCCGCGCTTACGATCACTTCCCCGGCCACGCGAGCTTGTTCGCGACGATCGCCGCGCGAATACTCCACACCGACCGCGCGCGACCCCTCGAAGAGGATGCGGTGCACGAGCGCGCCGGTCACGACCTGCAGGTTGTCGCGTCCGCGGGCCGGCTTGAGGAAGGCGACCGCGGCGCTCGACCGGCGACCATTGCGTACCGTGAGCTGGTAGGGCCCCACCCCCTCCTGGACTCGGCCGTTGAAATCGGCATTGCGCGGCAGCCCGGCCTGCCGGGCCGCTTCGATGAATGCATCGACGATCGGAAAATTGAAGCGCGGATCCGAGACGCCGAGCCCACCGCCCTGACCGTGAAAGGCATCGGCGCCGCGCGCCTGGTCTTCGCTCTTGCGAAAGTACGGCAGCACGTCCTCGTAGCCCCAGCCGCGGTTTCCGAGGGCTGCCCAGTGGTCGTAGTCCTGGCGCTGGCCGCGCACGTAGATCATGCCGTTGATCGAGCTCGAGCCGCCGAGGACCCGGCCGACGGGGAGATTCATCCGTCGCCCGCCGAGCCCTGGTTCGGGCTCGGTCTGGTCGCACCAGTCGACGGCCTTGTTGTTGATGAGCTTGAAGATTCCACCGGGCACGTGGATCCACGGATTCCGATCGGCAGGCCCCGCCTCGAGCAGCAGCACCCGCACCTGCGGCAGCGCGCTCAACCGGTTCGCGAGCACGCAACCTGCGGTGCCGCCGCCGACGATGACGTAATCGAAGGTCGGCGCGGTCAATGCGTTCCATCCAGAACCGCGCCGTCGGCCTGCAGTCGCGTCCGGAGCGCGCGCACGTCGAGCGCGGCGAAGGTGGGCGATGGCGACCCTGCCTGCAGCAGGATTGCAGCCGCCGTGCCCACCGCCTGCCCCATGGCCAGGCAGGGACCCATCACGCGCGCCGAGCCGTGGGCTTCGCGGTCGGCGGAGAGGATGCGACCGGCCGCTGCGACGTTGGCCAGACCCTTCGGAAGCACGCATCCCCAGGGAATGTCGTAGGAGCCGCCGTCCTTGACCGGGATCCTGATCTGTCCGGTGCCCGACTGGTGAATATCGACGTGGTGCGAGCCCTTGCCGATGCCGTCGGCGCGCTTGCGCCCCTCGAGCACGTCTTCCTGCGTCAGGCTCTCGACGCCGTCGATGCGGCGTGTTTCGCGCACACCCACGCGGCTCGCGATGCCGCTGAACGCGGCGTGCTCGAAGCCCGGAACGTGCTTGCGCATGAATTCGCTGCATTGCCAGACCTGCTCGCCGAGGGTCGAGAGCGTCGCGCTCAGCTCGGTGGTGCGCGTGCCGTCGATGCCGCCGACGCGGGTGGTGTTCAGGCAGACCTCGCCGCGCTGCGGAGCGGTGGGCTGGATCATGATAAGCGCCGTCGGATACATCTCGCCTCGAGCGATGGCGCCGCTCACGAGCGGGCCGCCGCCCTTGAGAAAGACGCTCGGCTGGTTCTGAACCAGCGACGCTTCCGCCAGCTCGCGGTCGGTGCGGCCTTGCCGGATCGCGTCGCTCTCCCCGAGGGCGAAGGACTCCGTGTGATCGCGCATGAATTCGAGCAGCGGCTTCGTCACGAGCTCGTCTTCCGCGAGCCTCCAACCGGGAAAAACCTCGAAACCCTCCAGCGCATCCGCAATGCCCGGTCAGCCGTCTCCGTCCACATCCGACGCGGAGACTACACCCTTATCTATAACGGCAGGGATGCTCTCCCCGTCAGCTACTACCGCAATTCCATCCAGACCATCCTCAACTCCTACCCTGACGCCACCTTCTTCGTCTTCCCCGACGACATCGCATTCGCACTTCAGAATCTGCCCCGTCCCCCAAACCTGATCTTTGTCGACCATAAC
>CALFNI010000461.1 GCA_937902695.1 uncultured Rhodanobacteraceae bacterium | reverse complement strand
TCTTCCGATATGCGAGAGCCGCGACGAGAGCCACGACTACATCGTCTGCAACAACCTGCCGACACTGCTCTGGCTCGCGCAGTCGGGCACGCTCGAGTTCCATGTCTGGCACTCGCGCGCGAAGGTCGAGAAGGATTCGATCTCGAAGAGCACCGACTTCGCGACGTCGGCCGAATCGCTCGACGATTCGGTGCTGAACTTTCCGGACTGGGTCGTCTTCGACATCGATCCGTACATCTATTCCGGCAAGGAGAAGAAGGGCGAGGAACCCGAGCTCAACACCATCGCATTCGAGAAGGGCAAGGAGGTCGCGTTCTGGCTGCGCGAGCTTCTGAAAACCATGAAGCTCGAAGCGATCGTGAAGACGTCCGGCAAGACCGGCCTCCACGTGTTCGTGCCGATCAGGCGCACGATCGACTTCGACGCGGCCCGGCACGTCTCCGAACTGGTCGGCCGGCACCTGATGCGCGGGCACCCCAAGGACATCACGATGGAATGGAGCATCCCGAAGCGGACCGGCAAGATCTTCATGGATTACAATATGAACGTGCGCGGAAAAACCTTGAACGTCGCCTATTCTCCGCGAGGCGTGGCCGGTGCGCCGGTGTCGCTGCCGCTGACCTGGGAGGAGCTCGAAAAGGCTCATCCGCTCGATTTCCGCATCACCAACGTCATCCCGAAGCTCAAGGCCACGGGCGACCGCTGGAAAGACGCGTACAAGCGCAAGCAGGACCTCGAAAAGGCGCTCGGCGGTGTCGGATCGTGACGGGCTCTTGAGAAAGATCAAGGATTTGCGTCATGATCTTCGTCCGGTCTCTCGGTTGGACCCGACCGGCAGGATATGGCACGTTGCTGATTGGCAAGTCGGAGGCAGGTCATGGCTGCACGCTCGATCGGAACCCTGACGATCTCGTTCGGGCTCGTCGCAATTCCCGTGAAGCTCTACTCGGCCACCGAGGCCGCGCGCGGGATCTCGTTCAACCTCCTGCACAAGACGTGCGGCTCGCGCCTGCGCCAGCAGTACTTCTGCATCAAGGAAGACGTGCCGGTGTCGCGCGACGAAATGGTCAAGGGCTACGAGTTCGCCAAGGACCAGTACGTCATGTTCACGCCGGACGAGCTGAAAGCGATGGAGGAAGCCGGCACGCAGACGGCCGACATCAGCGAGTTCGTGCCGATCTCGGCGATCGACCCCGTCTACTTCGACAAGGCCTACTACATCGCACCCGACAAGGGCGGCGCGAAGCCGTACGCGCTGTTCGCCAAGGCGCTGCGCGAATCCAAGCGCTGCGCGGTCGGCCGCTGGGCCGCGCGCGGCAAGCAGTACATCGTCATGATCCGTCCGGTCGAGGACGGTCTCGTCATGCAGCAGCTCATGTATGCCGGCGAAGTGCGGCCGATCAGCGAGATCGACATCCCGAACATCGAAGTGCGCGACGCGGAACTCAAGCTCGCCAAGCAGCTCATCGACCAGCAGACGAGCGCGACGTTCGATCCCGCCCAATACACCGACGAAGTGACCGAGCGCATCGAGAAGGCGGTGCAGCAGAAGGTCGAGGGCGAAGAGATCACGATGGCCGCCGCGCCCGAGGGCGGCGGCGCGCAGGTCATCGACCTCATGGAAGCGTTGCGCGCGAGCCTCGAGAAGAAGGGCGTGAAACCTGCCGCGAAAACCGCGGCCGCGCCGAAAGGACGCAAGCCGGCCAGGCGCGCGGACGACGAAGAATCCGAAGCCCCGGCACCGCGCAGGGCTCGCAAATAGCGCGGGATCATGCACCAGTACGGTGTGCGTGACATCGAAAAGCTGCTGGGCCTCAGGCGCAGCGCGATCCGCGCGCTGATCAAGGCCGGCTTCGTCACGCCGCAGCGCGGGCCGCGCGACGCGTGGCGGTTCTCGTTCCAGGATCTCATCGTGCTGCGCACCGCGCAGGCGCTGTCCGCTTCGCTGGTGCCGTATCGGCGCATCACGAAAGCGCTGAAGGAGTTGAGGCGCAACCTGCCGGACGAGATGCCGCTGTCGGGCCTTCGCATCGCGGCCGTCGGCGACACCGTCGTCGTCAAGGAAGGCGATGCGCGCTGGCAGGCCGAGACCGGCCAGTATCTCCTCGCGTTCGAAGGCGATCCGGCGGCCGGCGCGATGAACGTCGTCGAGCGGATGCCCGCGCGCAACGAGCCACGCCACGGCGCCGAGCGTGCGCCCGCTGCCGACGATGCGCTCGAGCAGCGCGACACGAATGCCGCCATCGACGCATACCGCGCGCAGATCGCCGACGATCCGTCAAGGCTCGACGCGCGCACGAATCTCGGACGTCTTCTGCACGAAAGCGGCCGTCTCAACGAGGCCGAACAGGTCTATCGCGACGCGCTCAAGGACTTTGGCAACGACGCACTCCTGCTCTACAACTTCGGCGTGCTGCTCGACGACATGGACCGCAAGGTCGAGGCGATGGCGGCGTATCAGCTGGCGCTCCGCGGCGATCCCGCGATGGCCGATTGCCACTACAACCTTGCACTGCTGTACGAAGAGCTCGAGCGGCCGAAGGATGCGATACGGCACATGGCGCAGTACCGCCGCCTCGTCGCCGGCAAGTCCTCCCACTGATAGCGTTGTCCCCTCTCCCGCTCGCGGGAGAGGGTCAGGGTGAGGGCAATCCTGGTTCGACCTATCCAGAATTGCTTTTGTCGAAACGCTCCACTTCGCCGTGCCCTCACCCCAGCCCTCTCCCGCGAGCGGGAGAGGGGGAAAAGCGTCAGTGCGCTGACGACGACCCCAGCGCATCGCGCGTGCGCAGCAGCGCGCCGCCGATGATCGCCGCGAGTCCCGCGAACAGCGCGCCGACGAGGAACGCCACGCGATATCCCGCCGCCAAGGCCGCCGCATGCTCCACGCCTTGCGCGAGCGTGCTCGCCGTGCGCGACGCCGCGAGGCTCGCAAGGCACGCGAGCCCGAGCGAGCCGCCCATCATGAAAGACGTGTTCACGACGCCCGACGCGAGGCCGGAGTCTTCCGGCCCGACCTCGCTCATCGCCGCCATCAGCACCGGATTGAACGCCATGCCGGCACCGAGGCCGAGCAGCAGCATGCCGGGCAGCACATCGGCCATCAGCGTGCCGTCGACAGGCACGCGCGCGAACAGCAGCAAGCCCGCCGCCGCGAGCATGAGGCCGACGAACAGCGGCAGCCGGATGCCGAAGCGCATGATGATCTTCGCCGAGAGCCCGAGCGAGAACGCCGCCATGATCAGGTTCGACGGCAGGAACGCGACGCCGACCTGCATCGGCGCGTAGCCGAGCACGAGCTGCATGTAGAGCGCGGACAGGAAGAACCACGCGAACATCGCGGCCGCCCAGAACACGCCGACGACGTTGGCGACCGCGACGTTGCGCAAGCGGAAGAGACCGAGCGGCATGAGCGGCGCCTTGACGCGCGACTCGATCACGAGGAACGCGATCAGCAGCACGACCGCGACGCCAAGGAGGCCGAGCGTCTCGGTCGATTCCCAGCCCGCCTCGTTGCCGCCGACGATCGCATACGTCGCGAGCATGATCGACGCCGTCACTGTCACGGCGCCGGCAACATCAAGATTCCGGCTCGCGGCGGCCTTGTGTGCCGCCGGCAGGAGCCAGATCGACAGCGCGAACACGACCGCGCCGATCGGCAGGTTCACGAGAAAGATCCAGTGCCAGTCGAGCGTGCCTGTCAAGAGGCCGCCGAGCAGCACGCCGATGCTGCCGCCGCCGGCACAGACGAATCCGTAGACGCCCATCGCCTTCGCGCGATCGCCCGGCTCGCTGAAGAGATCCATGATCAGCGAGAGCGCAACGGCCGTGACGGTCGCGCCGCCGAAACCCTGGATCGCTCGCGCGGCGATCAGGAACGCCTGCGACGTCGCAAGACCGCATGCGAGCGACGCCAGCGTGAAGAGCGTGATGCCGAGCAGGAAAAAGCGCCGGTGTCCGTACAGGTCGCCGAGCCTTCCGCCGAGCAGCAGGAAGCCGCCGAAGGTCAGCATGTAGGCGTTGACCACCCATGCAAGCGAGGTGTCGGAGAACTTGAGGTCGGACTTGATCGACGGCAGCGCGACATTGACGATCGTCGTATCGAGCACGATCATCAGGACGCCGAGACACAATACGATCAATGCGAGCCAGCGGCGGTCGCGATGCGCGGCGGGCGCCGCTCCGGCGGCGGTATCGGCGTCGAACGATGGTTTCATGAACGGTATTCCGTGCTGGGTGGATATCTCGACGTCGAACGGGCGACGCGCAAATCGACGGCGCCGCGGTGATTTTTCTTCCGGCGCCCCAACTCACTTGCTGGAAACGCGTTCGGTAGCACGCCCGCGGCCGCCGGCGCAACCCGCAACGAAGGGAAAATCGATGCAGCGTGAAACGAAACCGGTCGAGCCGATCGTCTCGGTGCAAGGCCTCTCGAAGACCTACAAGAGCGGATTCCAGGCGCTCAAGCGCATCGATCTCGACATCCGCCGCGGCGAGATCCTCGCATTGCTGGGGCCGAACGGCGCCGGCAAGACGACGCTGATCAGCATCATCTGCGGCATCGTCACGCCGAGCGATGGCACGGTGGTCGGCGACGGCCACGACATCGTCCGCGATTACCGCGCCGCGCGGGCGAAGATCG
>CALFNI010000460.1 GCA_937902695.1 uncultured Rhodanobacteraceae bacterium | reverse complement strand
CGGCCGACATGATTCGAGGCGCCGACGACGACCGCCTTCTGCCCTCGCACGGGCCGGTCCGTGTGCGCGAGCAGCGTCATGACCCCTTTCGGCGTGCACGGCCGCAGGCCGCGCTGGCGCAGCGCGAGCCGGCCGACGTTCTCGGCCTGGAAGCCGTCGACGTCCTTGTGCGGATCGATGCGGTCGATGATCGCGGTGCCGTTCATGCCGTGCGGCAGCGGCAGCTGCACGAGGATGCCGTGCACGTCCGGATCGGCGTTGAGCGTGTCGATCAGCGCGGTCAGCTCGCCTTCGGTCGTCGTGTCCGGCAGATCGAAATCGAGCGAACGGAAGCCGACGCGCGCGCACGCCTTGCGCTTGTTGCGCACGTACACCGACGAGGCCGGATCCTCGCCGACCAGCACGACTGCGAGCCCGGGCACGCGCTTGCCCGCCGCGACGCGCGCACGCACGCGCGCGGCGACGCTGTCGAGCACTTCATCGGCGATGCGCCTGCCGTCGAGGATGCGGGCGTTCATGCGGCCTGATCGCGGGGAAACCGCACATTATCCATGCGGGCGCCGCGGGTCACAAATTGGACTACCATCGCCGGAGCGGCCGCATGCGGGCCGCATGGACGATGCCATGAGCCAGCAAGACGAGCTCGACGCCGCGGTGTTCCGGCGGCTCATCGAGCACCTCGACCGCCGCAAGGACGTGCAGAACATCGATCTGATGATCGCCGCGGGTTTCTGCCGCAACTGCCTCGCCGACTGGTACCGCGAAGCCGCGGCCGAGCGCGGCGTCGCGATCGACAGGGATCAGGCGCGCGAGCGCGTCTACGGCGAGCCGTTCGCGACGTGGAAGGCGAAGCACCAGAACGATGCGACGCCGGAGCAGCTGGCGGCGTTCGAGGCGGCGCAGCGCAGGCACAGATGATCAGCTCGCGCAGAGTCGCGCGAGATCCTCGTAGCCGTCGAACGTCGCGTCCGCGCCGCAGCCGGGACACGCCGGATCGCGCGGCAGCCGCAACTCGCGGAATCGCGCCGCGAGCGCGTCGTAGCAGAGCAGCCGCCCGACCAGCGGCTCGCCGACGCCGAGGACGAGCTTGATCGCCTCGGTCGCCTGCAGCAGGCCGATCACGCCCGGCAGCACGCCGAGCACGCCGGCCTCGCTGCAGTTCGGCGCTTCGGCGGCCGACGGCGGCTCCGGAAAGAGGCAGCGGTAACAGGGAGAATCGCCGCGCCTGGCATCGAACACGCTCACCTGGCCGGTGAAGCGGTGCACGGCGCCGTACACGAGCGGGATCTTCAGGCGCCGGCACGCGGCATCGAGCAGGTAGCGGGTCGGAAAGTTGTCGGCGCCGTCGATGACGACGTCGTGGCCGCGCAGCAGCATTTCGACGTTTGCCGCGCGGATGCGCTCGCTCCGCAATTCCACGTGCACCGAGGGATTCAGCGCAACCAGCGCGACGCGCGCCGACTCGGTCTTCGGCATGCCGACACGCGCATCCGCATGCAGCACCTGCCGTTGCAGGTTCGAGCGCTCGACCCGATCGTCATCGATCAGCGTCAGCGAGCCGACGCCCGCGGCGGCGAGGTAGAGCCCGGCCGGCGAGCCGAGCCCGCCCGCGCCGATCAGCGCGACGCGCGCGTCGATCAGCTTCTGCTGTCCGGCGACGCCGACTTCGGGCAGCACGAGATGCCGCGCGTAGCGTTCGGCGGCGTCCGCACCGAGCGCGCCGTGCGCGACGGGGAGGCCTTCCGCCAGCCAGCGGCTGAAGCCGCCGCGTACCGACGCGACGTTCGCGTAGCCGAGTTCGCGCAGCGTCGCTGCCGCGAGCAGCGAGCGGCGGCCGGTCGCGCAGAGGGTCAGGATTTCGCGCGCCGGATCGGCGGCGATCTCGCCGATCCGCGCCGCAATATCGGCACGCGCGAGCCCGACCGCGCCGTCCGGCGTGCCGGCATCGCGCTCGTTGTCGTCGCGCACGTCGATCAGCAGCGCGTCGGCGCGCTGACGCGCGAGCGCCTCGGCGGGGTCGATCTCGCGGACGGGCGTCGGGACGGCGGCAGCGCTCATGCGTTCAGCACGCGTCCGGCAGCAGGATCACGTCGACGACATCGCCTTCGCCGAGCGCGTGCGTCTGTTCCGGGATGACGATGAGCGCATCCGCCTCGGCGACGCCGGCCATCATGCCCGAACCCTGGCGCTCGACCGGCGTCGCGCGCAGCACGGCGTCGTCGCCGCAGTCGAGCCGCGCGCGCAGGTACTCGGTGCGATCGTGCTTCTTCCGGAGCGGCACCGTAAGTCGCGCGCGCCACGACGGCGACGCGGCGTCCGCACCCTGCATCGCCATCAGGCCGGGCTTCACGAGCGCCAGGAACGTCGCCAGCGACGACACGGGATTCCCAGGCAGGCCGAACACGATCGCCTTGCCGATTTCGCCGCAGAGCACCGGATGACCCGGCTTCATGCGGACCTTCCAGAAATCGATGCGGCCAAGCTCGGCGATGAGTCGCGGCAGGTAATCGGCCTCGCCGGCCGAGACGCCGCCGCTGCTGATCACGACGTCGCACGTCGCGGCGACAGCGCGAAGCGCATCGCGGAGCGCGCCGACGTCGTCGCGCACATGCGCGCTCGGATCGGCGACGATGCCGAGGCCTTCGAGCAGGCCGCCGAGGCTGTAGCGGTTGCTGTCGTGGATGCGCCCGAAGCCGAGCGGCTCGCCGGGCGGCACGAGCTCGTCGCCCGTCACGAGCAGCGCGACGCGCGGGCGTCGCGCGACGCGCACGCTGGCGAATCCGCAAGACGCGATCACGCCGAGCTGCGCGGCGCCCAGGATCTCGCCGGCGTGCGCGACCGTCTCGCCGGCCGCGACGTCCTCGCCCGCGGGACGCACGTTCGCGCCGGCGGCGTCGCCGGCCGGAACGACGATCGCATCGCCGTCGACGCGCACGCGTTCCTTGATGACGACCGTATCGGCACCGTCCGGCAGCGGCGCGCCGGTCGTGATGCGCACGCATTCGTCCTCGCGGACGCGCAGCGTCGCGTCGGTGCCGGCGAGCATGACGCCGACGAGCGCGAAGCGCTTCTCGCCCTCGCGCGGCAGGTCGGCGCCGCGCAGCGCGTAGCCGTCCATCGCCGAGTTGGCGAACGGAGGAATCGGATGCGGCGCCGCGATGTCGACCGCGAGCACGCGACGCAGCGCACGATCGAGCGGCACGCTGTCGACCGCGACACGCCGCTGGCCGCACAGATCGACGATGCGCCGGCGCGCCTCGTCGACCGAGAGCCGCATCGGATAATCAGTCGCGCTGTCGAACGGCATCGGCGTAGGCCGCGAACTCTTCGGGCGTGTTGAGATTATGGAACTGCCGTCGCCGGTCGGTGAAATCAACCTCGACGGCCCCGATGGAATCCTGCCACGCAAAGACGCCCTGCCCGCTCGCGGCAGCCGCGGCGGCCGACGCCGCGAGCCCGCGCCGATAGAGCGCGAACAGCGGCTGGCGGCGTTCGCCGTCGTGCGCGACGGCTGCGTCGGCCGTGTCGAGCGCTGCGATCAATCGCGTCGCCAGGTCTTCGGGCGGCGACGGGCAGTCGACCGGCAGCGTCAGCACCAGCGCGGCGGCCGCGCCTTCGAGCGCGCTCGCGACACCGGCGAGCGGTCCGCGAAAGCCGACGATCGCATCGGCGCGGACGCGCCCCTGGCGCGCGTATTCGTCGAGATGGCGATTCGCGACGATCAGAAAGTCGATCTCGCCCCCGCGGGCGATGGCGCGCTCGCAATACGCGCGCACGCGTTCGATCAGCGCGCGTCCGTCGACGCGTTCTAGGCCCTTGTCGCGCCCGCCGAGTCGCGATGCGGCACCGCCGGCCAGGATCGCCACGGTCAGGAAGGGACTCGCCACGCGCGCGATCTCAGTGCTTGCTGCGCTTCGCGCGGCTGATCATGCGCTGCCGGCGCCGCTGCTGGCCTTCGGTCAGCTCGTTCTTCTTGCCGGCGTACGGATTTTCCTTCTCGCTGAACTCGATGCGGATCGGCGTGCCTTCGAGCTTGTAGCGCTTGCGGAAGAAGTTCTCGAGATAGCGCCGATAGCCTTCGGCGATGTGCTTCGTGCGCGAGCCGTGGATGACGATCGTCGGCGGATTCGTGCCGCGCGGATGCGCGAAGCGGAGCTTGGGCGCGTGGCCGCGCACGAGCGGCGGCTGGTAACCCGTATAGGCTGCCTCGAGCGCGCGGTTGAGCTCGGACGACGTGAGCTTCTTGTGCGCCGACGCATACGCGCGATCGACCGCCTTCATGAGAT
>CALFNI010000459.1 GCA_937902695.1 uncultured Rhodanobacteraceae bacterium | reverse complement strand
CGCCTATCGCGACGGCGTCAACGCCGGCCTCGCCGCGCTGCCGGTGCGGCCGTTTCCGTACGTGCTGACGCAGACGACGCCCGCGCCGTGGCGCGACGAGGACACGGCGCTCGTCGTTGCCGCGATGGCGTTCACGTTGAACGATGCCGAAAACAGGCGCGAGCTTGCCTTCGCGCAGATGCACGCGGCGCTGCCTGATTCGGCGTTCCGTTTCCTGACGGCGATGGGCGGCGAATGGGATGCGCCGATCGCGGGACCTGCGCTCGACTGGCCGGCGGTGCCGCCGGTCGCGGACATCGATCTTCGCAAGCTCGATCCCGATCGTGCCAGGGCCGGGCGCGACAGCTCGCCGACGCCGGGCAGCAACAGCTTCGCCGTCGCGGGCGCGCTCGCCGGCGGTGCCGCCCTCGTCGCCAACGACATGCATCTCGACCTGCGCGTGCCCGGACTGTGGTTTCGTGCTCGTTTCATCTATCCCAATCCGAGGCGCCCGGGAAAAACCGTCGACGTCGTCGGCGCGAGCCTGCCCGGCACGCCGGCGCTCATCGCCGGGAGCAACCACGACGTCGCATGGGGTTTCACCAACAGCTACGCCGACTCGACCGACTGGGTGCGCGTACTGCCCGGCGCCGACGCCGATCACTACAGGACCGCGCACGGCGATGCAGCCCTCGTGCGGCACGACGAGATCATCCGCGTGCACGGGGCGCCGGACGAAAAGCTCGAAGTCGTCGACACCGAATGGGGGCCCGTCATCGGCAAGGATGTCGACGGCACGCCGCTCGCGCTCGCGTGGATCGCGCAGCAGCCCGGAGCGTTCGACTACGAGCTCGAGCGGCTCGAGCTCGCCGAGACCGCCGACGAAGCGGTCGCCGTCGCGCAGGCGGCCGGCCTGCCGCCGCAGAACATCGTCGTCGGCGACAGGCAGGGCAACATCGCATGGACGATCGCGGGGCGCCTGCCGAGGCGCGTCGGCGGATTCGACGCCGCGCTGCCGGCGGACTGGTCGCACGCGGGCGTCGGCTGGGACGGCTGGCTCGCGCCGCGCGACTACCCGCTGATCGCCAATCCGCCGTGGCAGCGCCTGTGGACCGCAAACCAGCGCGTCACGGAAGATCCATGGCTCGCCGTGCTCGGCGACGGCGGCTACGACCTCGGCGCGCGCGCGATGCAGATTCGCGACGATCTTCGCGCACATGCGCGCTTCACCGCGGACGACATGCTGAAGATCCAGCTCGACGATCGGGCGCTCTTTCTCGAGCGCTGGAAGGATCTCCTGATGCTCGAGCTCAACCGCGCGCCGCACACGAGCGGGCGCCAGGCGCTGCAGAAGGCGCTCGCGGGATGGAACGGTCGCGCGTCGGTCGACTCGGTCGCGTACCGCGTCGTGCGCGCGTGGCGCGACGACGTCAGCGACACGGTCCTCGGCGGTTTCGCCGCGGCGGTGCGCGCGAAGTTTCCGGACTTCGCGTTTCCGCGCATGACCCAGACCGAGCACGCGGTCTGGAACCTCCTGCGCGAGCGCCCGGCGCACCTCGTGGCGCCGGGCTATGCGGACTGGAATGCGCTCCTGATCGCCTGCGCCGACCGCACGGCGGCTGCGCTCGACACGCAGCCCGGCGGCATCGCGGCGCGCACGTGGGGCGAGCGCAATACGATGCGCATCGCGCATCCGGTTTCGCGCGGCTTGCCGGCGTTCGCCGCACGCTGGCTCGACATGCCGGCCGATCAGCTCCCCGGCGATCGCGACATGCCGCGCGTGCAGGCGCCGTCGTTCGGCGCATCGGAGCGTTTCGCGGTGGCGCCGGGCGACGAAGAGCACGGCTACTTCGAGCTCGCCGGCGGACAGAGCGGCCATCCGCTCTCGCCGTACTACGGCGCAGGCCACGCGGACTGGGCGGCGGGCAGGCCGACGCCATTCCTGCCCGGCCCCGCCGAGCACACGCTGATGCTGGTGCCGGCCAGGTAGGCAAAAAAAAGTCCGCCGCGATGGCGGCGGACTTCGAGTCTTGAACGCGCCCGCCGTTGGCGGCAGGTCGCGTCGCTCGTCAGAGCGAGGTCGGAACGATCGACTGCGCCTTGTACGTCGTCGGCGAGCCGGACGTCGCGACATGCAGCGCGACCGCACCGTTGCCGCGCGAGCTGGCCTGCGGATGCGAGATGGGACCGGGCGCGGCGTTCACGGTGATCGAGAACGTGTACATGCTGCCCCAGTCGAGCGTGTTCGTCCCGGGCGCCGTCCACGTCACCGCGCCGCCGGTCGTCGAGGCCGTCCACTGGCCCGAGCCGTCGACCGTGCCGTTGTGGAACGTCGTCGCGCTGACCGTCGCGCCTGAGGGAACCGGCACCGAGAACGAGTCGAAGCCCTTGTTGCTGACGACGCGCGGATCGGGACCGTTCTCGGGCGCCTGCACGACGGCGCGCGCGAAGTCGAGGTTCTCGACCGCGTAGATGTAGCGCCACGTGCCGTTTCCGTTGTCGACGACCTTGACCGCGACGCGCGTGTGGCCCTCGGCGCTGCCGATCTGCGTGTTCAGCGTGTTCGCGGCCGGCTGCGTCGGGCTCACCCAGCGGTTCACGGCGGGGCCGAGCTTGAATCCACTCTGGCTCGACAGCGACCACTGGTTGCTCGCGTAGTGCGGCGTGCCGTTGATCGTGCCCATCGAGTTCTCGATGTTGATGTCCTCGCGCGCGACGTACCACGACTCCATCAAGTATGTCGCACCGGCATTCAGTGCGGGATCGAGCTGCGATTCGTGGACCTGCATGCGCTGCGTCCACGAGTTGTTGCCGTTGCTGTGCTCGTTGCCCGTGCACGACGAATCCCAGATCGAGCCGCAGCGGCCCCAGATGCCGGTGGCCGGCACGATCTCGGAGCGCGGGCCCATGTCGCCGGGGCTGTCGTTGTTGCCGCTGCCGTACGTGTCGCCGCAGCCGCGGCCGAGCGAATCGAACTCGTTGCAGCTGTCGAGGCAGCCGGCGTTGATCGTCAGGAACGCGTGCTTGACGCCCGAGCGGCCGATCTGGTCGATGCTGCCGTCGGCGTTGATGCGGTACATGTTCCAGATCAGGAACGGATGCTGGTCGTTGTTGTACGGCGCGTTTTCGCCGCTGAACATCTGGTGCCAGGCGACGTTGCCGGCGTAGAGCGCCGAGCTCGTGCCGTTCGGATCGCCCGAGATGGTCTGCTGCTGCGAGCCGTTGTTGACGTTGTTGCGCAGCGTCGAGTTCGGCGCAACGCTCGCGATGCCGTCGTTCGCGCCGCCGGGACCGTCGCAGCTCTGGCAGCCGACCGGATCGTACTGCGTGGCCTGCATGAAGAGATCGGCCTGGTAGGTCGCGCCGGGCACGCCGGGCACGCCGACGTCCGGCCACGGATACGGCGAGCACTCGCGGCCGCGGAGCGAGGCCTGGTCGACGCCCTGCACGAAGATGTCGGTGTTCATCGCGATGTCGCCGAGGTTCCAAGCCCCGGCTTCGGGCACGCCGATGCGGTTGGCGAGCGCCTGGCTCATGCGCAGGTTCGCCGACACGATCTCGAGGCCGTGCTCGTTGTTGGCGAGCCGGAACATGAGGCTGTCGCTGTAGAACCACGCCTTGCCGTCGCTGCTGACGAGATCGAGGATGTTGCTGCCGTCGGTGCGGGCGCGCAGCGTCAGATCGCGAAGATCGACCGCGCTTCCGTCGCGCAGCTTGAGGACGAAACCGCCGCGCATCTGCAGCGAGCCGCCGGTGAAATTGCGCAGCGATGCGTTGTTGACCGTGAATTGCAGCCCCGCGTTCTGGCGGAGGTCGAACCACTCGTGCAGGCGGAAATCCTGCTTGGCAAGCTTGCCGGTCGGTGCATCGGCCACGGTGAGGCCGAGATTGCCGAGCAGATCGCGGTTCCAGCGCACGCCGATCTGCCCGCCCCATGCGGACCAGCTCTGCGTCGCCTGCTGATTTGCCTTTTCGATGACACCTGCGTGCGCGGCCGGAAGAACGGCAGCCGCAATGAGCAAAGCCAATGCGTGAAACTTCATCGTCATTACCCCGGGATCAGTGATTGCTTGGGAATGCGGGTTGGGAACATGTGGGCAGCTGCGCGGCTGGCACCGTGCAGCTGCCCGAGGACATCACGGAGTTCCGTCGAATCCATCCGTGAATACGGTGTCGTCCGGCGCCGACGGCGCGGGAACGAGCGTGGCGACGTCGTACGAGGCCGGCGTTCCGTCCTCCGCGACATGAAGCGTTGCGTTGCCGGCGACCGGGCCCGTGCTCGACACGATGGAGTACGAGTACATCGTGCCCCAGTCGAGCGTCGCGCCCTGCGGCGCGGTCCAGGTGACCGTGCCGTCGGTGGTCGAGGATGTCCATGCGTTCGCGTTGTCGACGGTGCCGTTCCTGAAGTTGGTCGCACCGATCGCGCCGCCGGCCGGGATCGACAGGCTGTCGAAGCCCATGTTGCTGACGACGCGCGGATCGGGACCGTGCCCGGTGCCCTGCCCCGCCGTGACGGCGCGAGCGAAATCGAAGTTCATGACCGCGTAGTCGTAGCGCCATGTGCCGTCGCCGAGATCGGTGACCTTGACCGCAACCTTCGCGTGGCCTTCGTTCACCGCGAGCTCGGTATTCATCGAGTTCGGCGGCAGGTTGGTCGGATCGACCCAGCGATCGATCGCGGCGCCCAGGCGGAAGTTCGACTGGCCGCTGAAGGACCACATGTTGCTCTGGTAATGCGGCGTGCCGGTGACGGTCGCCATCGAGTTGTAGATGTTGATGTCCTGACGCGCGATGTACCAGGAATCCATCAGGTACGTCGCGCCCGGATTCGCGGCGGGATCGACCTGCGACTCGTGCGTCTTGAGGCGCTGCGTCCACTCGTCGTTGCCGCCGTCCGAGACGTCGTAGTTGCCGGTGCAGTTCGGATCGAAGATCGATCCGCAGCGGCCCCAGATGGCTTTGGCCGGCACGATTTCGCTGCGCGGCGCCATGTCCCAGGGACTGTCGTTGTTGCCGCTGCCGTAGGTATCGCCGCAGCCGCGGCCGAGCGCGTGACCGCCGAGGTGGTCGCAACTGTCGAGGCAGCCGCCGTTGACGCTGACGAACGCGTGCTTGACGCCCGAGCGGCCGATCTGCTCGAAGCTGCCGTCGGCGTTGAAGCGATAGAGGTTCCAGATCAGGAACGGATGCTGGTCGTTCTTGTACGGCGGATTGTAGTTCGGCGGATTGCCGCTGAACTTCGTCCACCACGCGATGTAGCCTGCGTAGAGCGCCGTGCTCGTGCCGAGCGGATCGCCCGAGATCGTCGCCTGCGCGGTGCCGTCGTTGACGTTGTTGCGCAGCGTCGAGCTCGGTGCCCACGACACGGTGCCGTCGTTCGCGCCGCCCGGGCCGTCGCACGACTGGCAGCCGACCGGATCGAACTGGATCGCCTGCATGAAGAGATCGGCCTGGTACGACTCGCCGCTCACGCCTTCGACCGCGGTGCCGGGCCACGGATACGGATCGCACGAGCCGCCTTCGACGACGTCGACGCCCTGGATGTTGATCGCCGTGTTGAGCATGAGGTCGGCGATTTCGATGTTCGCCGCGTCCGACCGGCCGATGCGGTTGGCGAGCGCGGGTGCGATGCGAAGATCCGCCGCGCGGATCGCAAGCGTCTTCTTGCCGTTGGCGAGCTCGAACATCACGCGATCGGTATAGAACCAGGCCTTGCCGTCGCCGCTGACCACGTCGAGCACCTTGGGATCGTCGGCGCGTATGCGGAACGAGAGGTCGCGAAGATCGATCGCGCTTCCGTCGGCGAGCCTGAGCACGTAGCCGCCGCGCATCTGCAGCATGCCGCCGGTGAACTGCTGCATCGACCCGTTCTTGACCGTGAAGGTCAAGCCGCCCGTCTCGCGCACGTCGAACCATTCATGACCGCGCAGATTCTTCGACAGCTGCTGCCCCGTGGGCGACGCTTCGATGTGAATGCCGATATTGCCGAGGATGCCGCGGTTCCAGCGGAAGCCGATGTCGCCGCCCCACGCGGACCAGGACTGCTGTCCGGCGGCTTCGGCCTTCTGCGCCTTGTCGATGACTCCCGCATGCGACGGCGCGGACCCCAAAACGAACGCGCACGCAAGCGCGAGCGCACTTACCCGAACAACCATGTTTCACCCCCATGGAAGAGGAACGGCTTGCCACGACGTTCCGAAAGGACTAACCCACGGAATCTATCACGGGCGCGCGGCCCGGAATCATGCGGCGCAGCATGACCGTCCGGGGGTTTCCCGCGGTCCGCCAACGGCGCGCGGGCGACGGCCTTCCCGCGCCGGAGAACCGCGGCCTTCGTCGCGTCGCGTCCCTCGCGATGCGCCCGTAAATATATGTAAAGCCGGAGCCGGCCGGGCCCGATCCGATGCGCGCTGCACCCGCCGGCGCATCGAACCGGGACGCGGCGGGCGATTGTCGGCGCCGCCGCAACAATCGCTCAGCGCGTCGAGGTCGACGCCGCGCTCGTCTGCATCAGCTCGGGCGGCGACTTGCCGTAACCGGGCTGCGTCGCGTCGTCGGGCGCGTTGTTCCAGAGCTCGTAGACGTACTCGCCGCGCGTGCGCGACTGCGGACCGACCGTGAACGGCCGGTCGGGCGTGCCGCCGGCGCACATCTGGTTCTCGCCCTCGAAGCCCTCGTTCACCGCTTCGTCGCGCAGGAACCTGACGTACTCGCTGCTCGCGGTCTGATAGTAGAGCCGCGCGGTCGCCGTCAGCGGCGTGACCGTGCCGGCGGGCACGGAGAGCGTGTACGTCGCCGTGTCGAAGTTGACGAGCACGCCCGAGCCCGGCGACGTCTCCGGATAGGTGTAGCCGACCGGCCGCAGGTCATAGCCGTTCGGATCGGCCGCCGTCGCCGGCGTGAAGCCGAGCGGCGGGATGCGGCTGTCGCGCGCGATGCAGTCGTTGAGGACGAAATGGAACATCTTCTCGCTCGAGGCGTTCTCGATGTCGCACGCGCCGGTGCCCTGGTAATTCCAGATGCCCTGCTGCACTTCGTAGACGCGTGCCTGCGGATCCTCGGTCAGCTGCGCGGTCGCCGCATCGTACGGCGCGCTCTCGAACACGAGGCCGCCGTTCGCATCGCGCACCTGCATGTTGAGCCACATGCGCCGGCCTTCGGCGTAGCCCGTCGGAAGCTTGTGGCCCGAGAGATTCGTCACCTTGACCGAAAGCGCCATCGCGCCGGCGACCGTCGACGTCGGCGGCGTGTAGCTCTGGATCGTCGTGTCGAGCGCGGCCGCGGTGGTCAGGAACTCGCGCGCCCAGTCGATCGTCTGCTGCAGCGACAGCGTGCGGCAGCTGATCGGCGTTCCGCCGCCCGGCGGCTGCGCGCAATTGCCGGTCGTGTCGAGGCCGGCGCCGAACTCGCCCTTGATCACGCCGGGAATCCACGTGTTGCCGCCGACGAACGCATGCACCGGCAGATTGCCCGTGCGGTTGTTGGTGCGGAACGAGCACACCGTCGCGTCCGGATCCTCGCTCTCGGGCATGTGGCAGCCCTGGCAGGTCGTCTCGGGCGTCTGCGCGTACTGGCTTTGCTGCCATTCGGCGAACGTGCGCTCGATCGGCATGGGATGCCCGGTGTCGGTGCCGTCGCCGAGCTTGAGCGTCTTCAGCGGCAGCGTGCCGTCGAAGCCGTCGCCGAAGATGCGGTCGGTTGCGATCGGCAGGTGCGTCACGTCGGGCGAGCTCACGTTGTGGCACGTGCCGCAGATCGCCGACTGCGTGTGGTACTCCGAATACATCCACTCGTGCGGCGGCGGCGCGGTGCCGTCGGTGTAGGCGTAGGGCCCGCGCCGGCACGGCGGTCCGCCGCCGCCGGTGTTCGCGCACGACACGTCGTCGACCCAGGCGTTGCCGCTATCGGTGTAGCCAGGCTCGCCGTTCGGTCCGTTCGGCATCAGCCGATGGCAGAAATGGCAGGTGACGCCGCCCATGTCGCTGTTGGTGTCGTCCGGCGCATCGTAGGTGCCGTTGAGCAGGCACGCGGCCGCGCCCTTGACCGGATCGTTCGGCGGGCCGAATCCCGGCTTGACGACGTGGCCCATGAGCCAGCCGCGCGGCGTGTGACAGCGCAGGCAATAGTCGCCCGAACCGGGGACGTCGCCCGTGAGGATGAGGTTGAGCTGGTTGATCTCGCCCTGCTGAATCCGGTCGAGCACGTCCTCGAGGGTCATGCGGCCACGACTTTTCGCCAGCTCGGCGAAGCGCTCGCGCGCCTGCCTCTGCTCGGCGATCTGGCGGGCCACCCGGTCCTCGGATACGACGAGGAAGTTGTCGCCTGCGCCGGGGACGCTCGTGAAGCCGAGCACCTGAACCGGGCGCGACGGAGCGGCCTCGGTCACCGGGTCGCCGTACTCGTCGAGCATGGCGCGAACGCGGCCGTATGCGTCACCGGCGACGATCGAGTCACCGACCCGCAGCGTGCCGCGCTGGATCAGCACGGTCGCAACGGGGCCGCGCCCCTTGTCGAGGTTTGCCTCGATCGCAACGCCTTCGGCGTCGCGCGTCGGGTTGGCACGCAGGTCGAGCGCCGCGTCGGCGGTCAGCGCAACGGCCTCGAGCAGGGTCTCAAGACCCTGGCCGGTCCGCGCGGAGACGTCGATGAACAGCGTCTCGCCGCCGTACTCCTCCGCCACCAGGCCGTACTCGGTGAGCTGCTGGCGCACCTTGGCCGGGTTGGCATCTTCCTTGTCGACCTTGTTGACCGCGACCACGATCGGCACGTCCGCTGCCTGAGCGTGGTTGAGCGCCTCGATGGTCTGCGGCATGACGCCATCGTCGGCCGCGACTACGAGGACCGCGATGTCGGTCACCTGGGCACCACGGGCACGCATGGCGGTGAACGCCTCGTGACCCGGGGTGTCGATGAAGGTCAGCGTCCGCTCGTTGCCCTCAACGATCGCGTGGACCTGGTAGGCGCCGATGTGCTGGGTGATTCCACCGTGCTCCTTGGCGACCACGTCGGTCTGTCGAATCGCATCGAGCAGCTTGGTCTTTCCATGGTCGACGTGACCCATGACAGTCACGACGGGCGCCCGCGCGACGAGGTCGGCCTCGTCCTCTTCGGCATCGAACTCGAGGTCGAAGCGCGAAAGGATCTCGGCGTCCTCCTCCTCGGGGGTGACGATCCGCACATTCCAGCCGAGCTCTGTGCCGAGCAGCTGCAGCGTCTCCTCGGGAGCCGACTGCGTCGCGGTCACCATCTCGCCGAGCTGGGTGAAGACGACCTGCACCAGCGAGCCGGGGTTCGCACCGATGCGGTCAGCGAAGTCGGCAAGGCTGGCGCCACGGGGAAGGCGGATCTCCTCGCCATTGCCGTGCGGGACCTGGACGCCACCGATGCTCGGCGCCTGCATGTTGTCGAACTCCTGGCGCCGCTGCTTCTTCGACTTCCGGCCACGGGTAGGACGACCCCCGGGGCCACGACCGAATGCACCCTGCGTCGGCGCGCCGCGACCGCGACCACCGGGACCGCCGGGACGACCGCCGCCGAAACCTCCGGGACGACCAGGCGCGCCAGCACCGGCTCCCCCTCCGCCACCTGGTCCGCCACCCGG
>CALFNI010000458.1 GCA_937902695.1 uncultured Rhodanobacteraceae bacterium | reverse complement strand
TGATCCACATCTTGGCGCCGTTGAGCACCCAGTCGCCGCCGTCCTTCTTCGCGTTCGTCTTCATGTTCGCGGGATCGGATCCGCCGTGCGGCTCGGTCAGCCCGAAGCAGCCGATGACCTTTCCGGCCGCCATGTCCGGCAGCCAGCGCTTCCTCTGCTCTTCGCTGCCGTAGGCATAGATCGGATACATGCAGAGCGAGGACTGCACGGACGCGAACGAGCGGATGCCCGAATCGCCGCGCTCGAGCTCCTGGCAGATGAGGCCGTAGCTCACCGCATTCATGCCGGCGCAGCCGTATTCGGTCGGCAGCGACGAGCCGAGCAGGCCAAGCTCGGCCATCTCCGGAACGAGCTCTTTGGGGAACACGCCCTTGTCGAAGCAGTCGCCGATGATCGGCAGCACGCGCTCGTCGGTGAAGCGCGCGACGGTGTCCTGCACCATCCGTTCTTCGTCGGAGAGGAGCGAGCGGACGTCGTAGAGATCGGTCGGGTTCAGGGGGGTCGCGGGCATGGCGTCGTCACGGCGCTGGCAAAGAGCCGCGTATTGTACCCGTCCATCCGGCGCCGAAACCACGCGGCGATGGAGCCGCTTTGAGCGACCCGGCAGGGGGCCGCTGGCCGCCGAAGCCCGATCCGGCGCGGTTGCCCCGATACTATCGCGATGCGCGTACCGGTCCTCACGTACCACTCGAACAACGTCGGCGGCAACGACTACGCCAGCAACGATCACGTCGCGCTCGCCGAGGATCTCGCCCGCATCCACGCGGCCGGGTTTCGCATCGTGCCGCTTTCGCGCGTCGTCGCTGTGCGGCTCGGCCTCGCCGATCCGGCTTCGGTCGAGAATGCGGTCGCGCTCTGCTGCGACGACGGCTCGTGGTTCGACTGGCACGACATGGATCACCCGACGTTCGGCCCGCAGAAAGGCTTCGCGGGCATCCTGCGCGAGTTCGGCGCCGCAAGCGGCGCTCCGGTGCACATGACGAGCTTCGTGATCGTCTCGCCCGCGGCGCGCGCGGTGCTCGATCGCACCTGCCTGGCCGGCCGCGGCTGGTGGACGGACGCCTGGTGGGCGGATGCGGAGCGCGAGGGCCTGATCGCGATCGAGAGTCATAGCTGGGATCACAACCACGCGACGCTGCCCGAGACCGCGCAGCGCGATGGCCGGCGCGGCACGTTCCGCAGCATCGATACGCACGCCGTCGCCGACGCCGAGATCCGGCAGGCGAACGACTGGCTCGATGCGCACGTGCGCACGCCGCGCGCGGGGCTGTTCGCGTTTCCGTACGGCGAGACGAACGAGTATCTGCTGCGCGACTACCTGCCGAATCATTCCGCCCAGCATCGGCTGCTCGCCGCGTTCGGCACCGACTCGCGGCCGGTCGGATTCGACAGCGACCGCTGGAACCTGCCGCGCTATGTCTGCGGGCACCACTGGCAATCGTCCGATGCGCTCGTTCGATTGCTCGGCGCGCGCGGCTGAGGCCTATCGCGACGCGGGCGCCTGCAGCACGACGAGATCGATGTCGTCCTCGACGCCTTCGAGGTCGAAGCGCCAGCGCACCGTCGCCGCCGCATCGCAGCCGGCGCAGCCGTAGACGCTCGAGCCGCCGTCGTCGTGCAGCAACCGCGCGGCGACGCCGTTCACCGAAGCGGCGCGTACCTTGAGCGGCAGCACGCTCGAAAACCGGTTCGTCAGCACGGCCACGTCGGCGCCGCGCGCGTCGAACTCGAGATGAAACGGGCGGGCGACGTCGGGTGCGCGGTCCGGGTGGATCTGGTCGCGCTTGAGGAGGGTCGGCCGCCCGCCCGAATCGGGCGCGATCGCGACGACATGCTCGTAGAGAGCCATGCCTGCGACGACGCGATCCGGCGCGATGCCGGAAGCCGTTGCAGCGCGCGAAAAGAGCCCGGCGACGTGCGCACCCTGCCCTTCGCGGCCGCCGTAGCGGAGCTCGGGCCAGTATCCGCATGCGAGGCGGAGCGGCGCCGCAAGCGATTGCTCGACGACCCACGCAAGGCGCGCATGCAGCACGGCGGGCGCGCAGAGCGCGCGCGCCAGCCGATCGAGGCGGCGCACTGGGTAATACGGCACCGGCGTCTCCGCGAACCGGTCGCTGAGCTCGATCGTGTTGCCGTACGCATCGGCGCCCTCGGCATAGCGCAGGCTGTGCAGGTCGCGCAGGAACAGGCCGAACGGTGCGGTCGACAGCGCGACGCAGACCACGAAGGCGATGCCCGCGATGGCGCGCAGCGCCGCGCGCTCGCTCGTGAATCCGCCGTACCAGCCGACGCCAAGCAGCAGCGCCAGCGGCAGCAGCAGGGAGGACAGCATCCACATCGGCGTGATCGGCCGCAGCAGCGCGAGAAATGCCGCCTGCATGATGAACGCAGCGCCGGCCGCGACCGCGGTCATGCGCAACGCGTCGCGGTCGCGCTTCAGCAGCAGGAGGCCGGCCGCGGCGACCGCGAGGCACGCGCAGACGATCAGCCATGCGCTGCGCGCCGTCGCCTCGCTCCATCGCGTCATCAGCAGGAACCCGTTCCAGGCGCCGCCGACGACCGCGCTGGCGAGGAGCGCCGGGATGCGCCGCCATGGCGCGATCGCGATGTCGCTGCCGACGTACGCGGCGATCGAGCGTGCGGCTGCGCCGTGCGGCGCCGGATCGAACCACGGCGGCGCCATCATCAGCACGGCGACGCCCGCCGCGAGCGCGAGCCGGCCGACGCTCCTCGGTGAAGGCTCGCGCGCAAGCAGGACGAGACCGGCCGCCACGACGTAGCCGATCGTGGTCGGATGCGCGCTCACGCATGCGCCGGCCGCGAGCCCGAGCAGCAACGCGTTTCCGATCGAGAAGTGCCGGCTGCAGCGCCATGTCGCGCCGGCGAGCAACAGCAGGGCCGTCTCGACGACGGCCGTGTGCGACGGGAACCAGAGCGGAATCGTCGACCAGCCGGCAATCGCCAGCGCACCCGCGAACGCGAGGCCGAAGCGTGCGTCGACGAGGCGCGTGCCGAGCCGCCACGCGAGGAGATATTTCGCGCCGGCGAGCAGTTGCACGAACACGGCCGCCGCCGTCGCCGTGCCGAACACGCGCACCGGCAGCGCGAGGAGATAGAACCACCACGGCCCGAGCTCGACGAGCGCGTAGATCGGCGGCCCGGTCAGCGGAAATGCCTCGCCGTGCGCGATTTTCGTCGCCCAGTAGACGTCGCGCCACGAATCGGGCACGCCGGCCGTGTGGAGGCCGGCGACCGCGTGCACGAGCAGCATCAGCAGCGAAAACGCGAGCCCGGCCGCGTACCAGCCGGGCCCGGCGTGCGCTGCGCGCATTCTCGAAACGTGTGCCGGCCAGGCCTCGCGCATGCGCGGCGGACGATCCGTCGACGGAAAGGACGCACAGGTTAAACGAACCGCGCGCATACCGCCGCCGCGCGGGATCGCATACGCTTGGCGCCAGGCCGCGCGAGAGTAACGTCATGCCAGCGAACCCGGTCGGGACGATCCCGCCGAATCTCCGGTCGTTCCTGACGATCACCGAGGTCGACGACGCCGAGTTCATCGTCGGCGCGCTGTTCCGGCGCAAGTTCCATGCGCCGCCGCCCGATGTCGGCCGCCACCTCGTCGCGTTCTACCGTGCCGACGACGGCAGCCTCCAGCTCGCCGGTTATTCGCACATGCGTCCGTTCGGCGATGTCTATCTCTCCGGCGGCTCATGCAGCGAAGGCGAGACGATCCGGCGCATGCGCGACGCGCACCGCGAGGCCATCTACGCAGCCGGCGGCGTCTGGCATCTCATATTGAAGTACGCGTTCGCGAAGTTCGCCGACGATTGCGATGCGTTCTTCGGCCACTGCGGCGATGCGCGCGCGCTTGAAGTCGCGCAGGCGGCGGGGTTCGTCAAGACCGACGTCGCGCCGATCATCGTCAACTGGCACAAGCCGATGCACGAGGTGTTCAAGCGCGCGCTGCTCGCGAAGGTCGTCGCGCTGGGGCCGTTCTGACGACTAAAGATTGAACCACGAAGAACACGAAGGACACGAAGAAAAGCCAGGAAATTTCTATCTTTTCCTTCGTGCTCTTCGTGTTCTTCGTGGTTCAATCTTCTTCCGCAGCTCACGAACCCCGACGCGGCACGTGCGCCGTCGCCACGTGCTGCCGCGCCGATTCGACATTGTGCGCCGAATCGTCGAAGAAGATGTCGGCGCCGAATGCCTCGAGGAACGGTCCCTTGGGACGCCCGCCGAGGAACAGCGCCTCGTCGATGCGTACGTCCCAGTGACGCAGCGTCAGGATCACGCGCTTGTGCGCCGGCGCGGAGCGCGCGGTCACGAGCGCAGTGCGGATCGGCGCGTTCTCGCTCGGAAACGCCGCCTGCAGCCGGTGCAGCGCATCGAGGAAATTGCGGAACGGGCCGCCGCTCAGGGGCTCGGTTGCGCGCTCGCTCTCGTTGCGATGGAACGCGTCGATGCCGCCTTGCTCGCTGATGCGCTCGGATTCGTCGCCGAACAGCACCGCGTCGCCATCGAACGCGATGCGCAGCTGATCGCTCGGCCGCGACGGCTTCTTCGACGGCAGGATCGTCGCCGCCGCGATGCCGGCCGACAGCGCCTGCGCGACGCTCTCCGGATTGGCCGACAGGAACAGGTGCGCGCCGAACGCGTGCACGTACGGCAGCGTCGACTCGCCGCGCGTAAATGCGGCACGCACGATATCAAGGCCGTAGTGCTCGATCGAATTGAAGATGCGAAGGCCGGTGTCGGCGGAGTTCCGCGACAGCAGGATCACCTCGACGTGCGGCGCGTCGGGCGCGCCGCGATTGAGGCTCAGGAGCTTCTGGACGAGCGGAAACGCGATGCCCGGGGCGAGCAGCTCGTCCTCGCGCGCGATCTGGTAGCGCGCGAACGCGTCGACGCCCTCGCGCTCGAACAGCACGTGGCTGTCGCCGAGATCGAACAGCGCGCGCGAGGAGATCGCGACGACGAGCGTGCTTTCGCTGCGCTCGATCGTCGCCGCATCACCCGCCTGGCGCGGCCTCGAAGCCATCGGCGAAGATCGTATCCGCAAGCACCACCGCCGTGTAAGCGTCGAGACGTCCGTAACCGGCCTGATAGTTCGGCCAGTCCGACATCGTGAGGCCGCCGCAACCCTGATTGGCGGGATCGGTGATCCCGTCGGTCACCGTCGATGCGCGCAGGAGAGCCTTGAGCTGATCCGGATGCCCCTTGAGCGCAGGATTGACGCTCATCATGAGCGCCGCCGTGCCCGTGACGTGCGGCGACGCCATGCTCGTGCCGCTGAGGTTCGCGTAGGTGTTCGGCGGATACGACGACGGCACGTTGGAGCCCGGCGCCGAAAGATCGGGCCGGAACAGCGCCGACGTCGTGACCGGCCCGCGGCTCGAATAGCCCGCCATGCGATCGTTCGTGTCGGTGGCGCCGACGACGAAGCTCGCATCGTATGTCGCGGGCGGCGTCGTGATCGTCTCGCACGCCGGTCCGTCGTTCGCGGCCGACTCGACGAACAGGATGCCGCCGTCGACGACGTTCTGCACGGCCGCTTCGAGCTCGTCGCCGACCGTGCAGCCTTCGCTCGCGGGGCAGCCCCATGAGTTGCCGAGCACGTCGGGCGCGAGGTCGGGATTGGGGTTCTCGCCGTTGAGATCGGTCGGCGCGAGCATCCACTGCATGCACTCGATGTAGCGCGCCGGCGTGCCGTTGCCCTGGTCCATGTTGCGGCAGCCGATCCATTTCGCGCCTGGCGCGACGCCGGTCTGGTGCGTCGCGCCGTCGTCGCCGACCATCGTACCGACGGTATGCGTGCCGTGGCCGGCGTCGTCGCAGGGCGCCGGCGAGTCGCTGCCGCAGGGGTTGCCCGGAGCGGCATCGTGGATCGAATCGTGCCAGTTGTAGTCGTGGTCCGCCGCGGCGCCGTCCCAGCCGCGATAGTGCGCCTGCAATGCCGGATGGTCCCACTGGTGGCCGGTGTCCTCGGTGCCGACGACGATGCCCTGGCCGTCGTAGCCGAGCGCCCAGACCTCGGGTGCGTCGATCTTGGCGACGCCCCACGAGATCGTCTCGGGCGCGCGCGGCGCCGTTTCGACGCGCGGCAGCGCGAGCGCGATCGTCGTGTTCTGCTCGATGCGCCGGACGTCGCTGCGCGATGCGAGCGCGGCCAGCGCGGACTGCGGCAGCCGTGCCTCGATCACGTTCGAGATCCAGAAGCTCCGGTATTCGATCGCGTGCGCATCGAGCCACGCGCGCACGCCGCGCTGCGTCGCGTCGGCATGCGAGCGCAGCGCGTCGACGAGCGCGCGACGACGCAGCTTGTAGTCGGCATCGGCCGCGAGCGGCGCGAGCGACGGTGAGGCCTGGTCGAACACGATCAGCGCATCGGCCGTGCCGGCGCCCGGCGCCGTCAGGCGCGGATCGACGTGTGCCGCGTGGGCCGCGGCCGGGAGCGCCGCGAGGCAGGCCAGCGCGAGAAGGTTCGAGCGAAGGATTCCGCGACGGGCGCTCATTCGTTCGGCTCCAGTCCGTTCGTCGCGGCCTGATACGCCGCGAACGCATCGATGCGGCCGTAGCCGATCATGTAGTTCGGCCACGTCGTGCGCGCCGTGCCGCCGCAGGTCTGGTTGACCGGATCGGTGACGCCGGTCTGCACGGCCGTGTCGCGAAGGATCCGCGCGACCGCGGCCGGATGGCCCTTGAGCTCGGGATTCGCGCTCATGACGAGCGCAGCCGCGCCGGCGACATGCGGCGTCGCCATGCTGGTGCCGTCGAGGTTCGCGTAGGTGTTCGGCGGCCACGACGACGGCACGTTGACGCCCGGCGCCGACGCATCGGGCTTCATGATCGAGGCGCCGGAGCGGTAGCTCGGCCGGCCGAGCACGGGGCCGCGGCTGGAGAAACTCGCGAGCGCATCGCTCGAATCGGTCGCGCCGACCGTGAACGACGCCGCGAATACGGCCGGCGCGTCGGTGATCGTGCTGCAGCTCGGGCCGTCGTTGGCGGCCGCGGCGGCGAAGAAGATGCCGCCCGCGATGATGTTGCTCATCGCACCGAAGATCTCGTTGCCGGTCGTGCAGCCCTCGCCTGTCGTGCAGGTCCATGAATTGCTGATCACGTCGGGCGCGAGATCGGGATTCGGGTTCTGGTCGTTGAGATCGGTCGGCGCCAGCATCCACTGCATGCATTCGATGTAGCGCGCCGGCGTGCCGGCGCCGTCGTCCATGTTGCGGCAGCCGATCCACTTCGCGCCGGGCGCGACGCCGATCTGGTGCGTTGCGCCGTCGTCGCCGGCGAACGTGCCCGCCGTGTGCGTGCCGTGGCCGAAATCGTCGCAGGGCGCGGGCGAATCGTTGCCGCACGGATTGCCGGTGGAATCGTGGATCGAGTCGTGCCAGTTGTAGTTGTGGTCGGCCGTCGAGCCGTTCCAGCCGCGGTAATGCGCCTTCAGCGCCGGGTGATCCCACTGGTAACCGGTGTCCTCGCCGGCGATCACGACGCCCTGGCCGTTGAAGCCTGCGCTCCAGACGCTCGGCGCGTTGATCTTGTTGACGCCCCAGGCGATCGACTCGGGCGCCTCCGGCGCGTGGCCCGCGGCGGGCTGCGGAAGGTGCGCCGGGAGGCGCGGGTTGGTCTCGATGCGTGCGATCTCGGGGCGGCCGGCAAGCAACCTGATGTCGCGCGCGGTCACGTGCTCGACGAGCACGAGGTTCGAGATCCAGTACGCGCGGTACGCGAGGCCCTGCCCGTCGAGCCAGGCGCGAAGCCCGCTCTGCTGCGTCTCGGCGCGCGCGCGCAGCGCGTCGACGAGTGCGCGGCGGCGCTCCTTGTAGTCGGCGGTGGATGCGAGCGGCGCCAGCATCGGCGTCGACTGGTCCTTCAGGACGATCAGCGCCTGGGCCGAGCCGTCCTGACGAATCGCCGCGGCGAGATCGGGATTGACCTGCGCGCCGAAGGCGGAGCCGCAGGCGAGCGCGAGCGCCGCGAGCGGCAGCTTGCGCAAGAGTTCGACGTTCGACGTGCTCATCAGACGTGCTCCTCGGGACGGAACGGAAGGAAGGCCCGCGGCAACCCCACCGGCGGACAGTCGCCGCATTCTGCGCGATATCGGCCCGGCGGGAAACGCCTGCCGGAGAGGGAGTTTTCACCCGGCGCGACGGACGCGCCCGCCTTCGCCGCGAGGCGCTATTCGCGCGCCCGGCGCCGTGCGAAGATCGACGCCTCGCGCAGGGCGCCGACCCGCGCCGCGCTTTCGCAACGACAACCGTGTCCGCCACGCCCGTTCCCGCGGCGCATGCCGAGGCCGTCCTATCCGTTCGCGATCTGGCCAAGCGCTATGGCGCGACCGATGCCGTCGATCGCGTCTCGTTCGAGGTGCGCCGCAACGAGATCGTCGGCCTGCTCGGGCCGAACGGCGCCGGCAAGACGACGACCCTGAACATGATCATGGGCGTGCTCGAGCCGAGCGCGGGCTCGATCGCGATCGAAGGCGTCGACCTCGCGCGCGATCGCGCCCGCGCGCTCGCACGCACGAACTTCGCCGCGGTCTATGCGCCGCTGCCGGGCAATCTCACGGTGGTGCAGAACCTGACCTGGTTCGGGTTGCTCTACGACGTGCGCGACGTGCGCACGCGTATCGAGGCGACGCTCGACCGCTTCGATCTCCGGCGCTTTCGCGACACGAAGTGCGGCGTGCTGTCGTCCGGCGAGCAGACGCGCGTGTCGCTCGCCAAGGCGATGCTGAACGAGCCGACGCTGCTGCTGCTCGACGAGCCGACCGCGTCGCTCGATCCCGCGACCGCGCAGGACCTTCGCCGCGTCATCCGCGGCATCGCCGAGCGCGGCCACGGCGGCATCCTGTGGACCTCGCACAACATGTACGAAGTCGAGGATGTCTGCGACCGCGTGCTGTTCCTCTCGCACGGGCGCATCCTTCTCGAAGGCGACCCGCGCGCGCTGCCGCGCGAGCACGGCGTCGATTCGCTCGAGGCCCTCTTCATCCAGCTCGCGCGCGAGCCGCTGCACGGCGAGGCGGCGCGATGAATATGCGCCGCATCGCCGCGATCACGTTGCGCCAGTACTATCTGATGCGCACGAGCCCGACGCGGCTCGTTCCGCTCTTCGCCTCGGCCGCGATCGATGTCGTGCTCTGGGGCTTCATCGCACGTTACCTCAACGGCGTAACCGAGGGCGGCCCGAACTTCACGTTCACGCTGCTCGGCGCGGTGCTGCTCTGGAACTTCTTCACGCGCGTGATGCACGGCATCACGACGGCGTTCCTCGAAGACGTCTGGTCGCGGAATTTTCTCAACGTGTTCGCGACGCCGCTGCGCGTTTCGGAATACGTGACCGGGCTCGTCGCGACAAGCATCGCGACCAGTATGGTCGGGCTCGTCGTCATGCTCACGCTGGCGACCGGCGTGTTCGGCCTTTCGTTCTTCGCATATGGCGCCGCCGCGCTGCCGTTCGTGCTCGTGCTGTTCCTGTTCGGCATCGCGCTCGGCATCTTCGCGAGCGCGATGGTGCTCCGGCTCGGGCCCGCTTCGGAATGGCTCGTCTGGCCGATTCCGGCGCTGCTGTCGCCGTTCGCCGCCGTGTTCTATCCGGTGGCGGTGTTGCCGGAATG
>CALFNI010000457.1 GCA_937902695.1 uncultured Rhodanobacteraceae bacterium | reverse complement strand
GGTTGATCGGCACCGACTGCGGATGCTCGGGCAGATTCGCGAGCGCCTGCAGCAGGCCGGCGCGCTGGGTCCGCGTCTCGCCCATGCCGACGATGCCGCCGCAGCAGGTCTTGAGGCCCGCGTCGCGCACGCATTCGAGCGTGTCGAGGCGGTCCTGGTATTCGCGCGTGTGGATGATCTCGCCGTAGAACTCGGGCGCCGAATCGAGATTGTGGTTGTAGTAGTCGAGACCCGCATGCTTCAGCGCGTCGGCCTGCGACTGCGTGAGCATGCCGAGCGTCGCGCAGGTTTCCATGCCGAGCGATTTCACGGCGCCGACCATCGCGGCGATCCTCGGAATGTCGCGGTCCTTCGGCGAGCGCCACGCAGCACCCATGCAGAAGCGCGACGCGCCCGCCGCCTTTGCCTGTCTGGCTTTCTCGAGCACGGCGTCGAGGCTCATCAGCTTTTCGGCGCCGACGCCGGTCGAATAGCGCGCGGCCTGCGGACAGTACGCACAGTCTTCGGGACAGCCGCCGGTCTTCACCGACAGCAGCGTCGAGACCTGCACGGCATTGGCGTCGTGATGCGCGCGGTGGATCGCGTGGGCACGCGCAAGGAGGTCAGCGAACGGCAGATCGAGCAGCGCGGCGATTTCGGCGCGTGTCCAGTCGTGGCGAATGGCGGCGGTGGACATGCGAAACTTCCTGCGGGGGCGTGGAACAGGACGGGAACGGCAAGGCCCGGAGTCTCCATTTGGCAGCGGGAGGCTGTCAACTTGACGACGTGGGCCAAGGTTGACGGATGGCCGGGCCGGCTGTTGCGGGCGCTGTTGCCGCTCCGCTGCCTGCTATGCGGCGGACGCGGTGCCGGGCGCGATCTTTGCGACGGCTGCGCGCGCGACATTCCGCGCAACGACGTCTGCTGTCCGCGCTGCGCGGTGCCGCTGAAGGCGCCGGCGCCGCTTTGCGGCGAGTGCATCGAGCGCGAGCCGCCGTTCGCGTCGGCGTGGGTGCCGTTCCAGTACGCCCATCCGCTCGATCTGCTCGAGGCCCGGTTCAAGTTCCGGGGCGATCTTGCCGCGGGGCGCGTTCTCGCCGAGCTCATGATCGAGCGGACCGGCATCGACGCGCCGGTGCGGCCGGATCTCGTCATAGCCGTGCCGCTGCACGTGGCGCGGCTGCGCGAGCGCGGCTACAACCAGGCGTTCGAGCTGGCCAAGCCGCTGGCGCGCGCGCTCGGGGTCCCGATCGATCGCGATCTCCTCGCGCGGACGCGCGCGACCCCGGCGCAGTCGGGACTCGATGCCGCGACGCGACGCCGCAACGTCCGTCACGCGTTCGCCGTACGCACGGTGGCGCCGCTGCCCGGCCACGTCGCGCTGTTCGACGACGTCATGACGACGGGCGCCACGTTGCGCGAGTGCGCGCGCGTCCTGCAGAGGGCGGGTATCGCCCGCGTCGACGTGTGGGCCTTGGCGCGCGCCCCGCAGCGAGCGCGATGACGGCTCAGATCGCGACGAGATCGAGACCGGCGGCCTTGAAGCGGCCGAAGTCGGCGCGGTTGCGTGTCGCGAGCCGTGCGCCGCTCTCGATCGCTGCGGCGGCGATCATGCAGACCCACCGGCCCGCGCGCTGCCGGCCCGCGCTGTTGAAGAGCTGCGCGGCGCGCTCGGCGTGCGCTGCGTTGAACGCGACGACGCGACCGGAGATGACCTGGTCGATCAGCTCGATCGCCTCGGCGTCGAGCGGGCCGCAGCTGAACTCGAACCACGGGACCGCGGAAACGCCGAGCGGCTCGCGGTCGTCGAGCCAATGCTCGACCGCGCGCACGATCGGCGTCTCGGCTTCGGCGAGGCCGATCAGGACGTACGGTATGGCCGGCGTCAGCGGATCGCGAGCGCCAGCACGAGGCCGACCCAGAGCGCGAGCCCGACCCAATTGTTGTTGCGGAAGGCGGCGAAGCAGTGCGCACGCGATCGGTCGCGGATGATCCACTGCTGCCAGGCGAGGAGCGACGTCGCCACGGCGAGGCCGATGAAATACGGCCAGTGCAGCGCGGCGCGCGTGCCGGCGAGCAGCATCGCGAACACGAACGTCGCCATCAGGATGCCGATGATCGTGCGATCCGCGTCGGCGAACAGGATCGCGGTCGATTTCGCGCCGACGCGAATGTCGTCGTCGCGATCGACCATCGCGTACTCCGTATCGTAGATCGTCGAGAACAGCACGTTCGCGAGGAACAGCAGCCAGCAGAGCGGCGGCAGCGAGTTCGTGACCGCGGCGAACGCCATCGGGATCGACCACCCGAACGCCGCGCCGAGCACGACCTGCGCGAGATGCGTGACGCGCTTGGCGAACGGATACGCCGCCGCGAGCGCCGCGCCGACGAAAGACAGCTTGATCGTCAGCGCGTTGGTGAACAGCACCAGCGCGAACGCGAGCACGAGGAGGGCCCCGAACAGCAGCAACGCTTCGCGCCGCGTGACGCGTCCCGCCGCCATCGGCCGGCCGCGCGTGCGCTCGACGTGCGCATCGAGCCATTCGTGATCCGCGTAGTCGTTGATCACGCACCCGGCGCTGCGCATGACGAACACGCCGAGCGTGAAAATCACGAGCAGGCCCGGCGACGGGAAATCGTTCGACGCGAACCAGAGCGCCCACCACGTCGGCCAGAGCAGCAGGAGCGCGCCGACGGGCCGATCGAGACGCATCAGCACGAGGTAATTCAGCGCGCGCGCGTGGTTGCGGGGCGTGCCGATGGCCGCGCCGTCGACGTCGGCCACC
>CALFNI010000456.1 GCA_937902695.1 uncultured Rhodanobacteraceae bacterium | reverse complement strand
CGCTCTTCCGATCTGCTCCACATCGTGTGTGCGCGCGTCGAGGTCGATGGCGCGCCGGCCGCGGGGCTGCTGCCGCTGCAGGCGTACTGGCGCACCACGGACCGCGCCGTCGCCGCGGAACTCGGCATGCCGCTCGAATTCCGCCTCGCATTCGCGCGCATGGCCGAATTCAACGCGGACGCCGCCAAGTACGCCGCAGCCATCCCGGGCGCGCCGATCGAACCTGGCGCCGGCGCGCAGGCCAGCGTGCCGATCGATCGGCTGTTCCGTGCCGCCGACTGGCTCGCGATCCATTTCCAGAAGCGCGTGCTGCTGGCCATGCGCCTGACCTACACGCTCGCGGCGCTGATGGGCATCGCCTTCATGTGCTATTCGGACCTCCCGGCGCAGGACTACATGATCTTCGTGTTCCTGCTGCTGTTCGCGGTCGGCGCATTCGTCAGCGTACTCGCGCGCCGCCGCGGCTGGCATCGCAAGTACCTCGACTACCGCGCGCTCGCCGAAGGCCTGCGCGTGCAGTCGTACTGGCGGCGCGCGGGCCTGTCGGTGACCGCGGACTCGGAGTTCGCGCACGACAACTTCCTGCAGAAGCAGGACATCGAGCTCGGCTGGATCCGCAACGCGATGCGTTCCGCCGGACTCGAAGCGGAGCTCGCGCGCGCGCCGCGCGATCCGCACGCGCTCGCGCGCGTGATCGACGAATGGATCGGCCAGCCTGGCGGCAGCGGCCAGTGGAACTACTACGAGCGGCGCGCCGCGCAGCGCGCGCGCCTGCATCATGTCACCGAAACGCTCGGCGACATCAGCCTCTGGCTCGGCATCGCGATCAGCATCTTCCTGGCCGTGTTCGTGCTCCATCTCTCGCAGGACACGAAGACCGCGCTCGTCGCGATCATGGCGTCGATGTCGATCGTGGCGGCGGTGCGCGAGGCTTATGCGTACCGCAAGGCCGACAAGGAGCTGATCAAGCAATACCGCTTCATGTGCCGCATCTACGCGAACGCGCGCACGGCGCTCGATCGCGCGAAATCGCCGGCGGAGCAGCGCGAGATCCTGCGCGCGCTCGGCGAGGCGGCGCTCGCCGAGCATGCCGAATGGACGCTGATGCATCGCGAGCGGCCGCTCGAGCATGCGCGGATATGATCGCACGCGGCCATTCTCGCATGTGACGCTTTTCTCAATCTTGCCTCTGGAAAAATAGCGCACTCAGAAGGCAAGCTCACCGTACCTCCGCACGACCCTAGCTGTCCTGCCGTTCGTCCGGAGGATTTCGCATGTCCATGCACTACAACGGACGTTGTGCGCTTCGCGTCCTGTGCTTTCTCGCGTTCGTGTTCTCCGCCGGTTTCGCGACGGCGCAAACGCTCCCGCAGGAATATTCGACACTGATCCGCGCGGATCAAAACGCGGGCCCGCTCGACGCCGGTCTCCTCGGCGATCGCATCGACTTCGACACCGGTCACGTCGAGTTCGTCGCGACCGACGTCAGCCTGCCCGGCAACAGCGCGCTGCCGGTCGCCGTCGGCCGCCGTTACGTCGTCGAGACGAACCCGAGCGGCGTGGTTCCGGAGCGCGATTTCGGCGACTGGGACCTCGAAGTGCCGCATATCGAAGGCATCGTCGCGACGAGCGTCGGCTGGACCGTGCCCGGAGCGAACCCGAACGCACGCTGCAGCGCGTTCGCCGGCGCGCCCGATGCGAGCGTGACGACGCCTTCGCCGGACGATCCGGCAACGGCGATCACGACGACGATCCCGTGGGAGCAGTACTCGACCGGCTATCGGCTCGCGGTGCCGGGCTACGGTCGTCGCGAGCTGCTTCAGCGCGCACCGAACAACACGGCGCATCCGGCGTCCGGCAGCTGGCCGATCGTCACCAACGACTGGTGGATGGTGAGCTGTCTGCCCTCGCTCGCGGCGGGGAGCCCCGGCTCGGGCGAAGGCTTCGTCGCGCTCGCACCGGACGGCACGAAGTACACGTTCAACTGGCTCGCGCAAAGGCCTTATGTGCCGCTGTCGCGGCCCGCCGACACGAACCAGCCGGTCACCGCGACGCTCGACCGCGAGGCCGCCTGGATGATGGCGACCAACGTCGAAGACCGCTTCGGCAACTGGGTCAAGTACACGTACGACGCATCGGCGCCGCTGCATCTGACCGGAATCACGTCGAGCGATGGACGCGCGATCACGCTTAACTATCTCGGCACGACGAACAGCGTGCAGTCGATCAGCGACGGCGCGCACATCTGGAACTACGGCTACACGTTCAACGGGTCGTACTACTCGCTCTCGTCGGTGACGCGGCCGGACACGTCGAAATGGCAGATCAGCCTCGACACGCTGAACCACATCAGCTGGTCGTATCCGAACCCGTGGACCTGCGGACCGCCGGGCACGCCGTCGGCGCCGAACAGTTTCAGCGGCACGATCACGCACCCGAGCGGTGCGCAGGGCAAGTTCACGTTCTACATCACGCGCCGCGGGCGGAGCGGCGCGCCGGCGACGTGCTACACGAACAGCGCGAACGTCGCGTTCGCGAGCGTGCAGCCGGGTGTCTACGACACGCTCGCGCTGACGCAGAAACAGATCAGCGGGCCGGCCCTCGCGTCGCCGCTCACGTGGTCGCTGGCGTACGCCGGCTGCTCGGGATCCGTCTGCAGCGCGACGGTGACGACGACCGTCACCGATCCACGTGGCCACGAGACGCGCTACACGTTCGGCACGGGCTACAACGACGACGAAGGCCAATTGCTCAAGGTGGAGAGCGGCGGCTCGGGCGCGGCCTACCTCCAGACGGAAACCTACCAGTACTTCCCGGCGACCGGCCAATCGTATCCGGCCCCGCTCGGCACCGCGACGCAGAGCCGCGGCGACACGGTGCGCCTTGCGACGCTGCGACCACTCCAGAAGCGCACGACGACGCTGCAAGGCATGTCGTTCACCTACACGGCATCGAGCCTCGATGCGTTCGGCAATCCGCAGTCGATCACACGGGCGGGTTCCGCGACGAAGGCCGAAACCGTCACCTACGCGAACAATACGACGAAGTGGGTGCTGGGGACGATCCAGAAGGTCGTCAGCAGCGGCGCGACGGAGCGCGAGCTCGTCCTCAACACACTGAACCTGCCGACGTCGGTCAGCCGCTTCAGCCAGGTGGATCAGACGCTCGGCTACAACGCCGACGGCACGCTGCAATGGACCAAGGACGGCAACGGCCACGCGACAAACTATTCGAACTGGTACCGCGGCATTCCGAAGAACGTCGGCTACGCGACCGGCGAGGCCGCATCGGTCACGGTCTCCACTAGCGGCACGATCGACAGCTATACCGACGAGCGCGGCTCGACTACGACGTACGATCACGACGCGATGGGGCGCCTGGCGGGCATCCACTATCCGGCCGGCGATCCCGGCACCGGCGGCAATCAGACCTTCGCGCCGACGACGATCGCCTGGTCGACGAGCGCAGCAGGCTGGCAATCGACCGAAACCACCGACACGGCCCAGACCGTCACGAAGTACGACGCGCTGCTCCGTCCGATCCTCGTCAACGCGAACAACGCGCGCTACGTCAACACGAAATACGACGGCGACGGCGGCCCTGCGTTCGTCTCGGTACCGTCGACGTTGCCGAACGAGGGCAGCGGCACGAGCTTCCAATACGACGGTCTCGACCGACTCGCGCAGCAGACCTTCGTCGGCTACACCACGAGCTACACGTACCAGGCCGGCTTCGTCACGCGCATCTCGGATCCGAACGCGACGACGTACGTCCACTACCTGACGCATGACGAGCCATCGACCGCTTGGCCGGTCACGATCGACGGCCCGCTCTACACGACGGATATCGCGCGCGATGCGTGGGGCCGCCCGCAGAACATCAGTCGCGGCGGCCTGAAGCGCGAGTGGACCTGGGGCGGCCGCTTCGTCTGCGCGATCTTTAGTCCCGAGCGCGGCACGACCGTCTTCGCGCGCGACGGCGCCGGCAATGTGACCGGGAGCGCGGACCTCGCGGGCGACGTCGGCTGCGACTACGGCGCGATCAACGCCTCGAACAAGATCGCCCGCGTTTACGACAACCGCAACCGGCTGACGAGCGTCACCTATCCCGGCAGCACCGACGAGAACATCGCGCAGACCTGGTGGCCGAACAGCCTGCGCAAAACTGCGAGCCGAGGCGGCATCACGCGCACGACGAACTACAACCGCCGCGGGCTCCTGACTTACGAGACGCTCGCGATCGACGGCGATCCATACGAGATCGACTACGCGTACAACACGCGCGGGCAGCTGTCGGGCCTGACGTATCCGGACGCGACAGCGATCGACTACGCGCCGGATGCGTGGGGCGAGCCGACGAAGGTCGGAACGTATGCGAGCGGGCTGACGTATTGGCCGAATGGCGCCGTCAAGACCTTCAGCTACGGCAACGGCGTCGCGCATGCGATGAGCCAGAACACGCGGCTCTTGCCGCAGACCGTTACCGAGGGATCGGTCATCAACACCGACTACGGTTACGATGGTGTCGGCAATGTCACTGCGATCACCGATCACCTCGCGGCGCACACGGACTCGGTCGCGATGGGCTACGACCTCGCGAATCGGCTGCAAACCGCCAACGCGGCTGCGATGTGGGGCAATGCGACGTTCGGCTACGACGACAGCGATAACCTCAAGACGGCGACGGTCGGCGGCGTTACGACGAGCTTCACGATCGATGCGGCGACGAATCGCGCGACGGCGATGGTCGTCGGCGGTGTGTCGACGCCGCTGCAGTACGACGGCCAGGGGCATCTGACGCACAAGGGCAGCCAGGTGTTCACGTTCGATCGCAGCGATCTGCTGCTCGGGCTGCCCGGAATCGAGTCGTATCGCTACGACGCCGACGGGCGGCGGACGGTGACCGACATCAACGGCGGGCAGCGCGTCTCGATCTACGACCACGACGGCAAGCTGCTGGAAGAGCTGGAACCCGCGCCGCAGTTGGGCTGCGCTCCGGCCAACGATCGCGTGTTCTGTTCGAGCTTCGAGAAGCCGCCGGTCAATGCAGCCGAGACGCGGTATGCCTATCTCGGCACCCACCTGGTTGGAAAGGACGACAGCCAAGGGCGGCACTACCTGCACACCGATGCGCTCGGGTCGCTGCTGGCGGAGACGGATCAAAGCCAGACCGTCACCAAGCGCTATCACTACCTGCCGTTTGGTGGGGCGTATGGCGCGGCACCGGATGGACCGGGCTACACGGGCGCCGTCACCGATGCGAGTGGGCTCGTCTATCTGCAGGCGCGGTATTACGACCCGCAACTCGGGCGGTTCCTTAGCACCGATCCGGTCGATCCTGATCCATAGAGCGGCAGGAACTTCAATCGGTATGCGTATGCCGAGGACAATCCGTACTCGAAGTACGATCCCAATGGACGATACGCTTGTGTAGGTCCCGACTTAGATTGTGAGTCTTTTGAGAAAGCCATGGGCTTGGCAAGAAACGCGACGGAGAGCGCTCGTCTTACAACTCCCCAGCAGGAAAACCTAAAGCATGCGACTGGCTTCGTCGGACTACCAAACGACGGAAACAACGTCATCGTCAAGTTCAGGGATGACTCCTCGAGGGGCGGATATTCCACTTTCAACGCGAAAGACAATACGACTACTCTGACACTCAGGCCCGACAAAGATATAAAAAACTTGGGGAAGAACGCTGTACACGAAGCCGAACACGGGTATGTGGACGCGCAGCGTGGAAGGGGAGACGAGTCGCGTACGGAAAGATTCGAAAATGAAGTGTCAGCGTACACAACGCAGGCTTATTACCAAGACGCGCTGCAATACTCTACTTCGTCGGATGACCCTTGGACGTACACGGGCGGAACAAGCGAACAGAACATCGCC
>CALFNI010000455.1 GCA_937902695.1 uncultured Rhodanobacteraceae bacterium | reverse complement strand
GTTGGCGACGTCGATGCCAGGCTGCGCGCGCAGGAGATCGAACAGCGTCGTGTACCCGCTCGCGTCGATCTGCTCGCGGTCGATCACCGTGATCGAGAGCGCCGATTCGGCGGCCGCGCGCTGCGGCCCCGGTCCGCGCACGAAGATGCTCGCAAGCTCGGTCGTCGACGTGGGAGCGGGCGCATCGACGACGGCTTCGGGCGGCGGCGCGCGCCTGGGCGGCAGGCGCCGTTTCAGCACATAGGCGCCGCGCGTCGCCGCGACTGCGGCGAGGCCCGAACCCGCCAGCACGCGTGCGAGGGCAGCGTCCACGGAATAGTCGCCGTCGAGCGGCGCCGCGCGACGGCCGGCGACCAGCGATGCGTCGTAGAGGATCTGCACGCCGGCCTGCGCGGCGACGGCGTTCAATGCGTCGCCGAGATCGCCGCCTGCGACATGGAACCGGTGCATGCCCGGATCGGCCGCGCGGACGAAGTCGACGTGCAGGCAACAGAATGCGAGCCACACGATCGTCCACGCGACACGCGCACGCCGGGGCCGAGCGACTGCAACGATCACCGGCACGCGTACAGGCGATGAGTTCGTATCGGCCGACGTTAGCAATCGACAGGTGCTTTCGAGCGATTCGAAGTGGATTCCCGTACACCGATCCTCCCATAGACAGTCCGCGCGGGCGCCGTGTCATTGGACATGGGTCCGCCGATGTCCAGCGGGCTGTACGGATCGCGCGTCTTGTACAGTTGCCCTCCGGCACGGTCGCGGACGCGGCGCAAAAAAAAGGGGCCCCATGCGGGGCCCCAATGCGTCGATGCCAGGGAGCTCAGGGAATCGTGATCGGATCGCCGACGCGGTTGTAGCCGTAGTCCAGCACCTGCGCCGGGAATCCTTCGGGGCTCGTCGTCGTCATGTGGATGTAGCCGTAGTTCACCGCGCCGGTTCCCTCGTTGTAGAACGCGACGCCGACATAGCCGTCGGATCCGGCGAACCAGTTGTCCATGCTGATCGACGCGGCGGAGAGGAACGAGTCCGGGCCGACCGTGTCGCCGGACTCCATGACCGCGAAATCGATGCCGCCTTGCGTGTTGACGACACCGCCGACGAGGTCCGCGTCTTCCGGCGGCACCGCATCGCCGTACCAGTAGACGAAGAGGCCGGGGCTGCCGCTCGCCGGGTTTTCCAGATAGTAGAGATTGATGTCGTCCGTCGTGATGCCCGCGTCGTACGGGTGGAAGTCGCCGCTCGTGAAGTCGAACGAGCTGCCGTCGCCGTCCTGCGTGACCGGCTGGTCGATCGTGCCGGTCACGACATCGTCGTTGCCGCCGCCGCCGTCGAAGCCGTCGCAGAAGAGCGTGTCGGCGGCGCTGCAGGGATTGCCGGCGGTCACCGTCACGCTGACGGGGATCGTGATCACCGCGTGCGCCGGATCGTTCGTCGCGATGCAGAGCTCGGCCGAGTAGCTGCCCGGCGTCAGGCTGCCGTCGGCCGGCGTCGCCTTCACCGAGACATTCGTGTTGGCGCCGCCCGCGACCGTGCCGCCCGACGGCGTCGCCGTCAGCCACGGCACCGGCGTGCCGGTGCAGCCGCCGGTGCCGCCGCCCGAGCCGGTCGCACGGATCATCCAGTTGCCGGTGAGGCCGCCGCCGGTGACGTCGTCGATGACGCCGAGCGCCTCGTTGTTGCCGAGGTTGTCCAGATCCGGCGGCGTCGCCGAACCCGGATTGCCCGCGACGTACGAACTGTGCGCGGAGCTGGTGGTGTCCATCGCCGTCGAGAAGAACACCGGGCTCGAGGCGTAGCTGTCCTCGAAGCCGACGTAGACGTCGCCGTCGCCCGGCACGCTGAAGCTCGTCGTGTACGTTTCCACCGCGCCCGGCTGGCTGATCGTGACCAGGTCATCGGTACCCAGACGAACCGCGTTGCTCGGATCGCCGTCGCCGTCGACATCGTAGTACGCGACCAGGTTCACCTGCAGCCCGGTCAGGTCGCCGCCGGAAATGTCCGAGCCCGGCCAGAAGATCGAGATCGAATCGATCGTGAAGGCGCCCGTGCCCGGCGTCACCGTGAAGCGGTTGATGTACGCCGACGGCGTCTGCGTCGAGCCGTCGTTGAGGCTGATCGCCGTTTCCGCCGAGCCGTCGTCGAGCTGGAACTGGATCGATCCGGCCGGCGCCCACGGTGCATTGACGCGGTGCGCGCGCGGGCTCGCGGTGAACGAGGCCGGCGAGCGCAGCGAGCGGCCGTAGAGCTTCGCGGCCACCTTCGGATCGATCGACGCGGACAGCACCTTCTTCGCCGCGGCGCCGGCATGCGCGTGCGGATGCAGCTTGACGTGCTGCGCGGATTGCGCCGTGATCGCGAACGTGAGATCGCCCGCGCCCGCCGCATTGGCGATGTTGAGCGGCGCCGAGCCGGTGCCGTCGACCGGCGCCGTGATCGAGAGCGAGCCAGGCGTCACGGTCGCCGACGGCGTGCCGGAGACGGTCAGCGTCGCGTTCGCGGCGATCGCGCTGTCGCCCTGGTCGGTCTGGAGCGCTCCGGCCGGGATCGTGTTGGCGTAGGTGCCCGCAGCGGCGGCGCTGACGTCGACGGCGACCGTGCATGCGCCGGTTGCCGGAATCGTCGAGCCCGTTGCGCCGAGCGTCACCGAGCCGTCGCCGGCATTCGCGGTGACTGCGCCGCCGCAGGTCGTCGACGCGTTCGGCGTCGAGGCGACGACGAGACCCGCCGGGAACGTGTCGGCGAGATCGGCCGTCAGCGCGGCTGCCGTGGCGGTCGGATTCGTCAGCGTGATTGTCAGCGTGCTCGTCACGCCGGTGCCGACGCTCGACGGCGCGAACGCCTTCGAAGCCGACGGAACCGGCGGGCCGGGCGGCGCCACGACGATGTCGTTGCCGTCGCCGTCGTACGCGTAGTCGACGATCGTCGCCGGGAAGCCGCTGGTGTCGCCGGTCACGACGTGCACGTAGCCGAAGCAGGTGCCCGAGGGCACCGGATTGCCGAGCCGGCCGTCGCAATCGAACTTGACGCCGACGTAGCCGTCGACGCCGGCGATCCAGCCGGCGGCCACGTCCACCGTGCCGCCCGTGGCGGAGAACGCCGACGCCGCGCCCACCGTGTCGCCGGGTTGCAGCAGTGCCGCGTTGCCGTCGCCGTCGACGACCGCTTCGACGTTGTAGGTGTCGACGGTCCAGAGCGCGAACGCGCCGTCGTCCCAGAAATTGATGTCCCAGTCGCCCGAGATCGGTCCGCTGTCGTCGAAGTCGCCGGATACGAGGTTGAGCGAGGTGCCGGCGATGGAGTCCTGCACGTCGTGGTTCAACGGCGGCGAGTGATAGATCCCGTTGCCGCCGCGCACGACCGGCGCGGCCGCGCCCGCGACCGATGTCGCGAGGCACGCCAGTAGAGCGATGCTGAGTCGGGGCATGGAGGGCCCCGAGCTCTGATGGATTTGCCCGAGCGTTCGGCCGATCGCTGCGGGTCGTCGCTGCTTCGCGCAGAAACGCCGCGATGGCCTGCTTGCGCGAGGCGCAACGCACGATCGGTTCGCGGGGACACTAGCCAAACGATCGATGCGCGGCTTTCAAGAAGCGGGAGATTTTTTCAAGCTCGTGCACGCACGGATGCCGTGTTGCGGTTCGTGCGCGCGATAAACGCAATCGCGAGCGCACAACGGACACCAGCGCGTTGGCGAGCATCGCGGGAAGCTGCAAATGCGCTGAGCGATTCGTCGATTTCGTCCAGTGGTGGCGATTCGGCGCGCCACGCTATGGTCGACGGCATCCGACGATTCACGTGGTAACGCCGTTGTCCTCGATCGTCACCGTCGCCGTGCCGCGCACCGCAGCCTCGCTACACGAAGCGACGGCGCGCGCGTGGCGCGATGCGGTCCCCGGCGTGCTGTCGCTCGCGACACCGCCGGCCGGTCGCGCGGCGTCCGACGCGCATGCGTGCTCGGTCGACGTGTCGCATGGCGGACGGCGCCTGCTCGCGCGCTGGTCGACCGCCAGCGCGCCGGCCCTGTCGATCGACCGGCATGCGTCGCGATCGCCGCTCGCTTCCGACGCCATCCGCGTCCATCTGCGCGGCACGATCGCTGCCGCCGGCGCGAAGGCCGGAGCCGTGCACTTCGGCACCCACCTCGCGGCGCGCATCGACGCCGACGATGCGCTCGCGCGCGAGTGCGTCGCGCGGCTCTTCGATGGCAGCTGGCACGGCGGCGATGCATCTTCGCTCTTCGCCGACGCGTTGCTGCGCACGCTCGCGCTGCACGTCTTCACGCGCTATGCGACGCGCGTCGCCGAGCCGGAGCGCCGCGACGACAGGCTCGCGGATGCGCTGGTCGGCCGTCTCAGGCGGTTCATCGATGCGCGGCTCGATCAGCGGCTCTCGCGCACCGAGCTCGCGCGCCTTGCCGGCTACGACGCGCGCGCGTTCTCGCTCGCGTTCCGCAACACGTTCGGCATGACGCCGATGCAATACGTCATCGAGCGTCGTCTCGAGCGGGCGTGCACACTGATCGCGAACACGCGGCGCGACCTCGCCGACATCGCGATCAGCACCGGTTTCTCGAGCCAGAGCCATCTCACCTCGACGCTGAAGAAGCGGCGCGGCATCACGCCGCTGCGCCTGCGGCGCCGTACGGCGCGCGGCACGCCGGCCTGAAAAAAAAAAGACCCGGGAGCGCAACTCCCGGGTCGTCGTTTTCGGCGGTGCCTTCACTTGCTGTACGGCCACCATGGGGGTGTCGTAGTGACTGCGCTGCCGGTTTCATGATCTCCCCGCCACCGGCCGCGCGGAACTGTACAAGTCGAGCCCGGCGTACAGACCATTCGCGTCCCGGCCGGATATGTGCGGCGCACTGAAGAAGCCACGCCAGGAAGCAGGGTACCCATCCGGCGCTCGGCTGCGATGCGCCCGATCGATCGGTACGGCTCCCGACGAAAGAACCGGTCGATGCCGCCGGTCGAGACTACGACGCTCGGACCGGAGAGATAATTTATCCGCATTTTCCAATATTACAAATGACAACCATGCGCGGATGAACATGCAAGCGAAAAAAGTGATGCTGGGTTCCGGTAGTGTCACATAGGCAGATTGGAGCATCGTCATCACTGTCAGCGCGAGGAGAATCGGGCTGGTCGAGGTCTCCCAGAGGAGGACATGGCCGCCGCGGCCGCAGGGCGTGCCGTCCTTGCAGCGTCGATCCGCCCGCCTTCGCTGAATCTCGAACCGTGAGCGCGCACTCGGGCATCATTCGCAGGTGCCCTCCGCTCCCGACTTCCGCCTCTATCACGGCAACGCGCTCGACGTGCTCGCCGAGCTCCTCGCCGGCGAGCTCAGGAACGTGCCACCGGGGACGAGCCTGCTCGAGCCCGACACGATCCTGATCCCGCAGCCGTCGATGCGCCGCTGGCTGCAGGCGACGCTCGCGGAGCGCCACGGCATCGCGGCCAATCTCCGCTTCCTGACGCCCGGCGAGTTCGTCGGCGAAGTGCTCGCGGCGAACCTGCCCGGGCACGACGATGCGCGCACGATCGAGCCTTCGCGGCTCGTCTGGCGTCTCTACGCGGTGCTGCAGGATCCGGCATCGCGCAGCGCCGCGCCCGTCGCGGCGACGCTCGATCGTTATCTCGACGGCCCCGATCGCGCGCTGCGTGCATGGTCGCTGGCGCGTGCGCTCGCCGACGTGTTCACGAAATACCAGGCGTGGCGGCGCGACTGGCTGCTCGCCTGGGACCGCGGCGTCGACCGCGACGACTGGCAGGCCGAGCTCTGGCGCCGCGCGACGCGCGGCATCGCGCATCGCGCGCAGGCGATCGATCGCTTCCTGCGTGCGTTCGACGGCGCCGACGCGCCCGCGCCGCGCGGATTGCCGGCGCGCAT